>NZ_JBTNDH010000012.1:0-102877 GCF_054511095.1 Arthrobacter sp. TMN-49
TCTTCCGGCGATGACATTTTCTCTAAAAAAGCTTCATTAATTGATGAAGACTCCATCGGTATCGCAACTCCAAAAGGTATGGAGTGTTGCAACGATCCCTGTAACTCGCCGCAAAAACGCCCGGAAAGGCGCTTTCAGCGTCCAACAACTGCGACACAGATTTAGGGGCGCTGGCGGAACAGGACGATGGCATCACGCATGGCCCTGCGGGCGCGCTTCCTGTCCCCGGCGGCGTCGTAGGCGCAGGACAACCGGAACCAGGAACGCCAATCCTCCGGCGCGGCCTCCGCTTCGGCCTTGTACTTTTCAAACTCGATATCGGCAGCCTCGCGGACAATTCGACCGCCGGGGGTGCGTGGCAGGTTGTCCTCCGGCAGGCCACCCTCGCCTTCGAGGACGTTGGCCATCTGCTCGGTCGTGGCACCAAACCTGATTTCGCTGATCAGCGCCCAAGCCGCAACGAAGGGGATGACAAAGTAGGAGACGCCCAACAGTTTAGCTATCCAGTCAGGGTCGCCCAGGAGCAGGACAGCCCGTTGCATCATGATCACCAGGTAGAAGACCAGCAAAAGACAAATGAGGCCGACCCAGATTTTTGTTTTCGACACTTTCAGCGCAGCCACAGTCCTAGCCGTCCAAATCCAGGTAGCCGTCAAGGCCCACCGTCAGGCCCGGCCGCGTTCCCACGGTGCGCACGCCCAGCAGCACACCGGGCATGAAGGATTCATGGTTGAACGAGTCATGGCGAATGGTCAACGCTTCGCCGTGGCTGCCCAAAAGGACTTCCTGGTGGGCCACCAGGCCGGCCAGGCGCACGCTGTGCACGGGGATGCCGTCGATCGAGGCCCCGCGGGCGCCGTCGAGCTCGGTCTCTGTGGCATCCGGAGCGTCCGGGACGCCGGCAGCCGCCCGGGCCGCCGCCACGAGCTGGGCTGTGCGCAGGGCAGTTCCGGAGGGTGCATCCACCTTGCGGGGGTGGTGCAGCTCAACAATCTCCACGGAGTCGAAGTAGCGGGCAGCCTGGGCGGCGAAGCGCGTTGCCAGAACCGAGCCGATGGCAAAGTTGGGGGCAATCAACACACCAGTTTCGGGTTGTTTGGCGAGAATTGCCTCCAGCGCGGCCAGCCGGGCCGCGTCCCAGCCGGTGGTTCCCACCACAGCATGGATGCCGTGCTCCACGGCGAAGTGGACGTTGGCTTCGGTGGAGTCAGGGACTGTCAGGTCAACGACCACCTGTGCGCCGCGTTCCAGGAGCACCTCCAGGGAGTCGGCACGGCCCAGGGCCGCCACCAATTCCATGTCCGGCGCAGCACCGATGGCCGCCACGGCGGCCATTCCCATTCGTCCCTTGGCACCGAGCACGGCCACCTTCAGCATTTCACTCATGGGTTTAAGCCTACTGGTTTTCTGGCGGGCTCTGCTCCGGCACGTTTGCTGCCCCCACCCATTCCACCGAACCGTCGCTATAGAACTGTTCCTTCCAAATGGGCACCTCGGCCTTGATCCGCTCCACCAGCGCAGAACACAGCTCAAACGCCTCGGCCCGGTGCGATGAGGCAACGGCACACACCAGCGCCGGTTCACCGATTTCCAGTGCACCCACCCGGTGTGCCACCCAGATCCGCACGGGGTGCCCGTCGGGGTCCGCCGTGGACTGCGCCAGGGAGGTGACCACCCCGTTCAGCACGCCCAGGGCGAGCGGGTGGGCACTGTAGCTCAGGCGCACGACGTCCTTGCCGCCGTCGTGGTTGCGCACTACACCGCTGAAGCTGACCACAGCCCCTGCCGTGTCAGATTCCACGGCCGCGATGGCCGCGTCGACGGAGATGGCGTCGGCGCTCAGCAGGGCGGCAACGACCTCGACATTAGTGGCCATGGTGTCCGCTCACTTGTTCGCACAGGTGTTTGATGATGGGGTCCAGCACTGCTAGCCCGTCCATGACGCCGGCCGGCGAACCGGGCAGGTTCACGATCAGCACGGACCCGGCAAGCCCGGCATGGCCCCGGCTCAGGGCCGCCAGGGGTGTTTTGGCCCGTCCGGCGGCGCGGATGGCCTCCATGATCCCGGGAATCTCTCGATCCAGCAGCGGAAGCGTCATTTCAGGTGTTTGGTCGTCGTGGCTGAGCCCCGTGCCGCCGCTCGTCAGCACGACGGCGGGATGTTGCGTCAGCACGGCCCGCAGCGCGGCTCCCACGGGTGCGCCGTCGGGCACCACCACGGGCGCCGTGGCAGTAAAACCGTGCTCGCTCAACCAGTCGGCGATGATGGGCCCGGTTTGGTCGGGGTAGACGCCCAGAGCGGCCCGGGTCGAGGCGATGATGACCGCGGCTGTGCCCAAGGACGTGCCTGGTTCGCAGGCGCTCACGCGGTGTCCTGGCGCTCAGTTGTTGTGTTCGGGGCGGGATTGGCTGGCTGTTGGCTGGCTTGCTCCGTCACCCAGTCACCGCTCTTGCCGCCGCTTTTGGCCAGTACCTGGATGTTGGAGATGACAGCGTGCTTGTCCACCGCCTTGATCATGTCGTACACGCTCAAGGCGGCGACGGAGACGGCCGTCAGGGCCTCCATCTCCACACCTGTCACACCCCGGGTCTTGACGGTAGCCAGCACTGTCACCGTAGTTTCGCCGAGTTCAAAGTCCACCGTGACGTTGGAGATGGGTAGTGGGTGGCACAGAGGGATGAGCTCGGGCGTCTTTTTAGCTCCCATGATGCCCGCCACCCGGGCCACCGCCAGCGCGTCTCCCTTGGCGAGTTCGCCGGAGCCTAGCAGGCGCATCACCTCGGCCGTGGTGGTTACCGTGCCGGTGGCTGTGGCCTCGCGGGTGGTCACAGTCTTGGCGGACACATCCACCATGTGGGCTGTGCCGTCCTGGCGTAGATGAGTGAGGGCTGGCACGGGAGAATTAGTCACAACAGCCATACTTCCACCTTTGCCCCGGCTTGTAATTCCGTGACACCGGCCGGAATGTGAATCAAGGCGTCGGCCTGTGCCAGGGATCCCAACAAGTGTGAGGACTCACCCCCCACTTCACGCACCGACGGTGCCGACTCGAATTCCGGGCCGGAGTACACTCCACGCCGAATCTGGTGCTTTCCCGGCGGGGAACTGAGGGAGTGCTCAAGGGCGGCAACAACGCGTTGCCGCGGTGCCGGGGCACCCACCAACGTGAACAAGGCGGGGCGCAGGAACAGTTCAAAGGACACAAACGCGCTGACCGGGTTGCCCGGGAAGCCCAGGAACGGCACGCCCCTATACGTCCCCACCGCTTGGGGGCCGCCGGGTTGCAAACCCACCGAAACGAACTCCACGGCGCCGGGCGCGGCGCCGGACTCGGGGCCGGCCTCGGGGCCGGCCTCGGCGCTAGGTGCGGCCGGTCCGCCCAACGCCTGCCGCACCACTTCAAAGGCGCCGGCACTAATCCCGCCCACCGAAATGACCAGGTCGTAGCGCGGGCCCCGCGTCTGATCGCCACCGACGTGGGCGTCCAACAACCGTAGGAGCGCCTGCGGGTCATCCCTGACAATGACGGCTTTGACCACCTCCACGGAGGCTTCGCCCAGACTGGCCCGCAGGAGTGTTTCATTGGCATCAAAGATCATGCCCGGAGGCAGTGCCTCGGGGTTGCCTGTGGGCGCCACAATTTCGTCCCCGGTGGTCAGCAACAGAATTTTCACCCGGCGTTTCAGTGGCAGGGCGGTGAACCCCAAGGCGGCCGCCAAGCCCAAATGCGCCGCGTTCAGCAAGGTGCCCGCAGGTATGACGACGCTGCCTCGGCGAACATCGCTGCCCCGGGCCCTGACAAAAGTGCCGACAGCCGGGACGGGCACGGCCACCTCCTGGCCTTCGGCCATGAACACGGCTGGCACGGCCTTTTCCACCGGCACTACAGCGTTGGCACCGTCGGGCAGCATGGCCCCTGTCATGATGGGGGCTGCCGCACCAGCCGCCAGCGCCGTCGGGACAACGCCGGCCGGGATGGTGGCAGCTACATGAAACGTGGTTGATTCGGCCGAATCAGCCACTACCGGTTGACTAGCGTCCACCCGGATGGCGTATCCATCCATCTGTGAATTGGCAAAAGGTGGCAGGTCCACGGGAGCCACCAGATCAATGGCGAGCACACGCCCCAGCCCCGCCAACAACGGTTCCTGGGAACCGCCGTCGTCCATCACCGAGCCAGGCACATCAGCCCACCCCCGGCGCAACGTCTCCACGACGACCCTCTGGTGTTCGGCGACTGGTCTGCGCATTATTTCCTCCCGGGAGGCACCGTGCGGCGCCCGTTTTCCTCAATCCTAGGTGATCACCGACCACGAAACTGAAGGCCCGGGCGGGGAGGCATCCTGCCGGCGGCCCGACACCAACAGCCCACGATGAACAAGCACCGGCCGGACCGCTTGCGGCATTCACGGCCTCAGGCCTGGCCGTCCGCTGGCACCGACATCGGGAAGTGACTCGATGAAGCCCGCCGCGGCCGCCCCGCACGGTTCGTGGAGCAGAATCGGGACAATGCGGGCCTTCGCCGGGCCGTTCGGGGTCCATGGAGCCAATAATGGCGTAGCGTTGAGTCATGGACACAGAACGCGTTGCACTGGGCATGCCAGAGGTCCGCCCGACCCCCACGGGCTCGGGCCAACCGCGTCCGGGCAGTGCGGCAACGGCCCTGCTGGATCAATTCGGCCGCGTCGCCACGGACATGCGCTTGTCGCTGACCGACAAATGCAACCTCCGCTGCACCTACTGCATGCCCGAAGCCGGTTTGGCATGGCTGAAGAAGGAGAAGCTACTCACCGCGGCGGAGATCGTGCGGCTGGTGGGTCTTGGTGTCAACCGCCTGGGTGTGCGCGAGCTGCGGCTGACCGGAGGCGAGCCGCTGGTGCGTGCCGATCTGGTGGAGATTATCGCCGCCCTGCGGGTGAACCATCCGGAGCTGCCCATTTCCCTGACCACCAATGGCGTGGGGTTGGCGAAAAAAGCACAGGCCCTGGCCGACGCCGGGCTGACCCGGCTCAACGTTTCCATGGACACCCTGCACCACGACGCATTCCTGCAACTAACCCGCAGGCCCTTCCTGGATCAGGTGTTGGCCGGGATTGCGGCGGCCGCCGCGGCCGGCCTGGCCCCCGTCAAAATCAACGCTGTCCTGCTGCGCGGCATCAATGACGGCCACGCCGGGGAACTCTTGCAGTGGAGCCTTGAGGGTGGCTACGAGCTCCGTTTCATTGAACAAATGCCGCTCGACGCCGATCACGGCTGGACTCGCGACGGCATGATCACCGCCGCCGAGATTCGTGAGCTCCTAGCCGGCAGCTTTGACCTCTCCCCGGACCGGCGCTCTCGCGACGGCGCACCCGCCGAACGCTTCGAGGTCAGGCACCGCGGCTCCGCGAAACTGTTGGGCACTGTGGGTATCATCGCCTCCGTCACCGAACCGTTTTGCGCCGACTGCCGCCGCACCCGCATCACCGCCGAAGGCAAGGTCATGAGCTGTTTGTTCTCCCGTACGGAGGTGGACTTGCTGGACTTGTTGCGGGCCGGGGATTCCGCGTCCGACGACGACGCCGTCGCCGCCCGCTGGCAGGACGCCATGTGGGCCAAACCCAAGGCGCACGGCATGGGCCACCCCGGATTGGGTGACGCAGACTTTGTCCAGCCCGACCGCAGCATGAGCGCCATTGGAGGATGAGTTTGAACGTACGCTTTTTTGCCGCAGCCGCGGCCGCCACGGGGGTCGAGGAGCAAGAGGTTGACCTGGCCGCACCGGCCGGCTCGAAACCCATTACGTTAGCCGATTTGTCGGAGCTGCTGGTGTCGAGCTTCCCTGTGTCAGCCTCGGGGAGCACTCCCCCACTGGCGGAACTGTTGACCCGGTGCAGCTATCTCCTCAACGAGGTAGCCACCGGTGACTTGGGCACGGAACTGTCCGCCAACGATGTGGTGGATGTACTCCCGCCGTTCGCCGGAGGCTAGTCCCTACCCACAACTCATACGCCAATAGGGTGAGCGCGTTTCCTGAGCAGCCCGTAGCCATCTGGGGTGGGCTGGGCTTCGTTGTGGAGACCTGCGGGATGGGTGGCAGCTTATGTCCAGCGTGGCGCCAGCGGCCAAGCTGCGCGTCTCCGGCTGCCTGCGGCGCGCACAAGCCCCGGCGCCTGGCTCCCATACGCATCTGACCCGCAGAAAACGCCGAAAATCCTCGATTTCGAGGACATTTTCGGCGTTTTCTGCGGGTCAGCTGGAAAGGACTACAGGCCGAAGGTCTCAGTTTCCTCGAACGGGCCAACCACTGTGATGGTGCGCGGAGCGGCAGCCAGTTCGCGGGCCAAGTCCTGGACTTCGGCGGCCGTGACCTTGCGGATGCGGTCAAGGGACTCATCGATGTCCATGAATTCGCCCGTGACAATTTCGGCGCGGCCCAGGCGGGACATGCGTGATCCGCTGTCCTCCAGGGCAAGCACGATGCCGCCGGAGAGTTGCCCCAGGGCCTTCTTCAGCTCGGCGTCGCTCACGCCGTCGGCAGCCAGCTTCTCCAGCTCGGCGCTCAGCAGGCCAATTACCTGGCCCACCTTGGCCGGCGAGCAGCCCGCGTACATGCCAAAGTAGCCGGTGTCAGCATAGGAAGAGGCGAAGGAATAGGTGGAGTACACCAGTCCACGCTTCTCGCGGATTTCCTGGAACAGGCGCGAGGACATGCCGCCGCCCAGAACAGAATTGAGCACGCTCATCACATAACGGCGTGAATCGGTGGCCCGCAGCGACGGGCAACCCAAAATGATGTTGGCCTGTTCCACCGCCCGGTTGACCACGTGCAGTCCGGCAGTGCCGGAAACGGCCACCACATCGCTGGAACGGCGAGGGGCCGGGGCAACACCTTCATCCAAGGACCAACCAGCTGTGCGCAGCGCGTCCAGGACCTGGGCGCAGACGCTCTCATGGTCAAGACCGCCGGCTGCAGTAATGACAAGAGTCTCCGGGCGGTAATGCTTTTGGTAGTGCTCCCACACGGATTCCCGCGGGACTGCCTTAATGGCTTCAGGGGTACCGCCGATGGGGCGTCCGAGGGCGTGGCCGCCCAGGACAGCTGCCACAAATTGTTCGTGCGCAACGTCTGTGGGGTCATCGCCATCCATGGCGATTTCCTCCAAAATGACGTCGCGTTCCTGCTCCAACTCGGCCGGATCGATCACGGCTGAGGTGACCATGTCTGCGATCACGTCGATGGCCATGGGCAGGTCGGAGTCAAGCACTCGTGCGTAGTAGCAGGTGCTTTCCTTGGCCGTGGCCGCGTTGGATTCGCCGCCCACCTCATCAAAGGCGGAAGCAATTTCCAGCGCTGTCCGGCGCTTGGTTCCCTTGAACAGTAAATGTTCCAAGAAATGGGTTGAGCCGTGTTGGCCCTCGGATTCATCCCGAGAGCCAACACCAACCCAGAACCCGATTGTCGCACTACGCTGCCCGGGCATGGCCTCGGTCAGTACCCGCACACCACCGGGCAGGACGGAACGGCGCACTACTGCGCCTCCTGCGGTGCCCGAGATCAGTGTGGATTCCTCGGAGGCCAGGCCATCGGCTGCGCTTGTTAGCGGCAAAAGGGTTATTGTCATGAATTACTCAGCAGCGCCTTCAGTAACGGCCTCTTCGGAAGCGTTCTCTTCATCGGCAACAACCGGTGAGAGTGACAGCTTTCCGCGGTCGTCGATCTTGGTGATTTCAACCTGGATCTTCTGACCCACGGCAACAACATCATCAACGTTGTCCACGCGCTTGCCACTGGCCAGCTTGCGGAGCTCGGAGATGTGCAGCAGACCGTCCTTGCCCGGCGTGAGCGAAATGAACGCGCCAAACGTGGTGGTCTTAACAACTGTGCCCAGGTAACGCTCGCCAATCTCAGGAATCTGAGGGTTGGCAATGGCGTTGATCGCTGAACGAGCGGCGTCAGCTGACGGACCGTTCGTTGCACCGATGTAAACCGTGCCGTCATCTTCAATGGAGATGTCAGCGCCGGTGTCTTCCTGGATCTGGTTGATCATCTTGCCCTTCGGGCCAATGACCTCACCGATCTTATCCACGGGGATCTTCACGGCGATGACGCGGGGTGCGAACTCGGAGAGCTCATCCGGCACGTCAATGGCGCTGGTCAGAACGCTGAGGATGTGCAGGCGGGCTTCGCGGGCCTGCTTCAGTGCGGCAGCCAATACGGAGGCCGGGATGCCGTCAAGCTTGGTGTCCAGCTGGATGGCTGTGACGAACTCTGCGGTACCGGCAACCTTGAAGTCCATGTCGCCGAAGGCATCTTCGGCGCCGAGGATGTCAGTCAGGGCAGCGTAACGGGTCTGGCCGTCAACCTGGTCGGAGACCAAGCCCATGGCGATACCTGCAACGGGAGCCTTCAACGGCACGCCAGCGTTGAGCAGCGACAGGGTCGATGCACAAACGGAGCCCATGGAGGTGGAGCCGTTGGAGCTCAGTGCCTCGGAGACCTGGCGGATGGCGTAGGGGAATTCCTCACGCGTCGGCAGAACGGGCACGAGTGCACGCTCAGCCAAGGCACCGTGACCGATTTCGCGGCGCTTGGGCGAACCCACGCGGCCGGTTTCACCGGTGGAGTACGGTGGGAAGTTGTAGTTGTGCATGTAGCGCTTGCGCGTTACCGGGCTTAACGAGTCAATCTGCTGTTCCATCTTCAACATGTTCAGCGTGGTGACACCCAGGATCTGGGTCTCGCCGCGTTCGAAGATGGCCGAACCGTGCACGCGGGGCAGAACTTCAACCTCGGCTGTGAGCTGGCGGATGTCCGTCAGGCCACGGCCGTCGATGCGGATCTGCTCGGTGAGGATGCGCTGGCGGATGACGTGCTTGGTCACGGAACGGAAAGCTGCTGAGAGCTCCTTTTCGCGGCCTGCAAAGTCGGACGCCAAGGCGGCAACAGTCTCATCCTTCAAAGCGTCGGAGGCGTTGTCGCGCTCCTGCTTGTCGGAGATGGAGAACACGGCTGCCAGCTTGGTGGCTGCAGCGGATTCGACGGCGGCGTAGGCGTCATCCTGGTAGTCAAGGAAGACCGGGAATTCAACTGTGGGCTTGGCTGCGCGTGCGGCCAAGTCTGCCTGAGCGTCACAGAGTGCCTTGATGAACGGCTTTGCAGCCTCCAAGCCCTCGGAAACAACCTCTTCGGTGGGGGCCTGGTGGCCCTGTTCCTTGATGAGCTTCCAGGAGTTGTCGGTCGCTTCGGCTTCAACCATCATGATGGCAACGTCGTCGCCAGCAACCTTGCCGGCAACAACCATGTTGAACACGGCGTTTTCCAGTTCGGAGTGCTTCGGGAAAGCAACCCACTGGGGTCCCTTGCCGTCATCGATCAAGGCAACACGAACGCCACCGATGGGGCCGGAGAACGGCAGACCGGAGAGCTGTGTTGACATGGAGGAAGCGTTGATGGCTACCACGTCGTAGAGAACGTCCGGGTTGATGGCCAGAACCGTGACAACGATCTGAACTTCGTTGCGCAGACCCTTCACGAAGGCCGGGCGCAGCGGGCGGTCCATCAAACGACAAGCCAGGATGGCTTCGGTTGAGGGGCGGCCTTCGCGGCGGAAGAAGCTGCCCGGGATGCGGCCGGCGGCGTACATGCGCTCTTCCACATCAACTGTCAGCGGGAAGAAGTCGAAGCCTTCACGGGGGTGCTTGCCAGCCGTGGTGGCGGACAGCATCACTGTGTCTTCGTCAATGTAAACCATTGCTGCGCCGGCGGCTTGCTGGGCAAGGCGTCCGGTTTCGAAGCGGATAACGCGCTTGCCGTAACGGCCGTTGTCAATAACGGCTTCTGCGTACTGAATCTCGGGACCCTCCATAGAGAGTCACCTCCATTTCTGTGTAGGTGTTGTAAACACTTACGCCAAGAAACCAACCGGTACCATCCCAGACACTCCACCGGGTAAAGCTGTGAAGGGCTGTACAACACCCGGTCTTCGATCGAGGCCCACGGGCGTGCAGCCAATAGTTGCTGCGTCCCGGAGGCCACTACCGAGGACCGCGAATGCGCGGCGTCCGGTTGGTAACTTGTGTAAGTTTTGTGCAACCGCGGTCACGGTCAACACTGTGATAGGCGGCCTCCCAGTGCGGGAGGCCGCCTATCAGCTCATGCTAGCGACGCAGGCCGAGGCGCTCAATGAGCGTACGGTAGCGGGCGATGTCGGTGTCCTTGAGGTAACCCAGCAGGCGACGACGACGACCAACCAGGCCCATGAGGCCGCGGCGGGTGTGGTGATCGTGCTTGTGCATCTTCAGGTGCTCGGTCAGGTCGGAGATGCGTCGTGAGAGCATCGCTACCTGAACTTCGGGCGAACCGGTGTCGCCTTCGCTTGTTGCGAAAGCCTGCATGATTTCTTGCTTTACAGCGGCGTCTAATGCCACAAGTAACTCCTTGAATGTGCCGTGAACATGTTGATCTGTGCCGTAGCCAAATTTCTTCGCCAAACACAGTTGAATCCAGCCACCACGGACTGCAGCCGGACTCTATGCCTTAGTTTAGTGCAGAAGTCACAGTTAGTCGAAGCGAAGTGAGCAATGGCTCTTTAGTGTTCTCGGAGGATTTCCCGGCTGTCCAGCACATCCTGATGCATCTGCTCGATCAGTGCTTCAGGACCCGTGTAGGCCACCATGCCGCGAAGGCGCCGCACGAATTCCACCACCACATGCTGGCCGTAAAGGTCAAAGGCTTCAACAGGTTCCTGTGGCCGGTCCAGGACGTAGGCTTCGACCTGCCGGCTGACACCTGCAAAGGTGGGGTTGGAGCCAACAGAGATCGCCGCCGGCCAGCGGTGCTTCGCGGCGTCGATCAACCACCCGGCGTAGACGCCGTCGGCGGGGATGATCCCGCAGGCATCCGGTGACAGGTTTGCGGTGGGGAAACCCAACTCGCGCCCGCGCGCAGCCCCGTGCACCACTTCCCCGCTCATGGTGTGGCGGCGGCCCAGCACGTGTGCGGCCGTATCAACGGCACCCTTGCTCAATGCCTCGCGCACCCAGGTGGAGGACCAGCGGCGGTCGTGGCCTTCGTCATTGACCACCACGACGTCGAACCCCAGTTCGGCGCCAAGGCTCACCATGGTGCTCAGGTCCCCGGTGTTGCCCCGGCCGAAGCGGACATCATGGCCCACCACCACCGCACAAGCCCCCAAGGCGTCAACAAACACGCTCTTGACGAACTCCTCCGGGCTCTGCTGGGCGAATTCCAGGCTGTAGGGCATGACCAAGACCCCGTCAAGGCCCAGCACCACCATGGCAGCCATTTTGTCGGCCAGGCCCATGATCTGTGCTGGTGCCGATTCGGGCCGGTGGATCAGGGCCGGATGAGGGTCAAAGGTCAGCGCGACTGAACGGGCGTTGCGTGCGGCAGCCTCGGCACGGACCTGCGCCAGGACCTCCTGATGCCCGCGGTGCAGCCCATCAAAGTTCCCCAGGGTGACCACGCAGGGGCCAAAGTCCCGGGGAACCTCATGTAATGAGTTCCAAATCTGCACTACTTTTCCTCATCCACTAAGTTCTTGATCAAGCTGATGCTCATGTTCACAGTCCTCATACCGTTTCAAGATTACCTGCTGCCAGGCTCAGGACCGGTCCAGGGATGTACGGGTGTTCGGGGATCGTTGGCGGCCAGCGAAAGCACCCAACGGTCAGCGGGCGTGCCGCGGTCGTTGTAATCCCCGCGAATCTCGCCCTCAAAGGTGAACCCAAGTTTCCAGGCCAGTTTCCGGCTGCCCCAGTTGGGTGCCAAGGCGTGCCAGTGCACGTAGCTGAGGTTGAGCTGGTTAAACGCGTAGTCCAGCAGCACCCGCACGGCCGCTTCGGCAGCGCCGGTGCCGCGGGCGTGGGGGCCAAAGTTAATGCCAACGCTGGCCGCGCCCGGGTTTTTGCACTGCAAATCTACGACGCCAAGGAGGCGGTCGGTGGCCGGCTCCGCCACGGCGAAGGTCAAGGTCTCCCCTGTGTGCCAGCCCCGGCGGGTGAGGGTTTTGATGTAGTACTCGGCGTGCTCCAGGGTGTAGTCCAGCGGAACTGTGGTCCACCGGACAGCCTCGTCGTTGATGCAGTTTTCTACCAACTGTTGCGCGTCACTCATGGTCAGCGCGCGCAGCACCACAGCATTGTCGCGCAGCGTGGGCACCACCTCCGCGACGTCCAATCCTGCCTGCCCTAGCGCCCCTTGGTCCCGGGTCAGGAATTGCTCACGGCGCTGGCTAAAAATCAAACCATCAGCGACCTGCGCGTCTTTGTGCCCATAGCCTGGAATCTCGGCGACCAGCCCGAATCCGCAACGCTTCGCTAGGGAAATACTTGCCGCATTGCCGTCCGTGGTGCGCCAATGCAGAATCTCCAAC
The DNA here is from genome assembly GCF_054511095.1 of Arthrobacter sp. TMN-49. Classification (NCBI taxonomy): domain Bacteria; kingdom Bacillati; phylum Actinomycetota; class Actinomycetes; order Micrococcales; family Micrococcaceae; genus Arthrobacter; species Arthrobacter sp. TMN-49. The sequence goes on from NZ_JBTNDH010000012.1 coordinate 12,379, forward strand.
CCCACGTTGCCGAAGGCGTAGCCGCACAGCAACTCCATGGCGCGGTGGGCGCTGCCCGTCCCCCGGCCGGCCGGGAGCATTTTGATGCCCACGCTGGCGGAGCCGCCGCCTGCGGTTGAAAAAATACCCTGCAAGCTCAGGGTGCCAACAATTTCAGCAGCACCTTGCCGGCCCTGCACCTGGGCGTCCCGGGCCGTGTCCACAATGGCAAAGCGGAGATCACTGCCCGTGTCCCAGCCTTCAGCGATGGGACCGGCGATGAGCTCCTCGGCGCGCGCCGGGCTCATAGCGGCATCGGAGCCGGCCCAGGTCACATTCAGGGCGTCATGCTGGATTGCGGCAAAGACGGCGGCGTCCTCCACCGTGAACCGGCGCAGAGTTGTGCGGCCGTCACTCAGGGCCGGGGTGGGCGCGGAACGGACCACACTGCTCATTGATCGTCCCGGTGGCGGTACAGCCAGATCAAACCAATAATGGGCAGCAACAGAGGAATGTAGCCGTAGCCCTTCCCAAAAGCGCTCCACACGGTTGCGTGCGGGAACGCTGCCGGGTCCAGCAGACTCAGCGTGCCAATGACCAGCACACCGACTAGTTCGATGCAGATGGCAACGGTGGCGATCATGGCCCACGTGGGGCCGGGCTTGGCCAGGGACACCGTGGCCACAATGTACACGACGGCGGCAAACGCCGAGAGCAGGTAGGCCACAGGTGCGTCGGCAAAATGTGTTGCTATCTGGTAGCCGGCCCGGGCAGTGGCGGAGATGGCGAAAACCGCGTAGACGGTGATCAGCAGCCGGCCAGCACCTGAGGTGCGCCCGGGCAAGGGGCTCGGCTTGGCCGTGTCTGGGGCGCTCATAATCCAATTCCTAACGGCAGTTGTTGCATGGCTGGCAGCGCTTGTGCGCCGGTGCCATACCAAATCTGGGCCATGCGGGCCAGCATGACGACCACTGTGACACCCACCGCGCTCATGACGTAGTTGGACCAAAACGTTCTTTCCATCATGGCCCAGTAAAACCCGGCGATGGGCAGTGCGGCAGCTGTGAGCATATAGCCCCAGAACTCCCACGTCTCCCCCACCAAGGATTCCCCGTTGCTCAACCTGACCAGGGAGGCCACAGCGTAAGTCACAATGAAAAGTTCGACGGCGATCAGGGCCAGCAGGGTGACGTCGTTGGGTTTCTTTTTCAGCACCGCAGCAACGACGCAAATGGTGGTGGAGGCTAGTCCCACCACGGCTCCGGCAAGGAACCAACCATCCAGCGTCATTGAGCCGGCTCCGCGCTGGCATCGGGTGTTTCATGAGAGTGGGCAACGGTTGCCTTGACAACCGGCACCGGGTCGGGCGGGAACACCAAGACAGGTTTGGCATGTTTTCCGGCGTCCGCCAGCAGCGCAATCAAGGTTCCGTCCGGGGCGAACGCCGCAGCTGGCGCCTCAACGGTGTGGATGCCCTCTGCGCTGGCCGGGATGCGCCGGCCAAAGGAAAGCTCCACAGCCTCCTGCGCCGTGAGTTCACGCACGGGCATCAAGGCGCGGGCCGCGTCAGCAATATCAAGGATGCGAAGATCATCAGCCAGTTCCTCAAGGGTGCGGGCTTGCTCCAGAGTGTAGGGCCCCACACTGCTGCGGCGCAGCGCAGTCAGGTGCCCACCAACACCCAAGCCAGCCCCCAGGTCGCGGGCCAGCGCCCGGATGTACGTGCCGGAGGAACAGCGCACGCGCACGTCCACGTCAACGTAACTCACGCCGTCGTCCAACAAGCCCTCAGTCGCCTGCTCCGGCGGCAGAGTGCCGCGACGAATTCCCAAGATCTCAAAGGAGTGAATCGTCACGGGGCGGGCTGCGAGTTTCACATCCTCACCCGAGCGCACCCGGGCGTAGGCGCGTTCGCCGTTGACCTTGATGGCGCTAACACTGCTGGGCACCTGCAAAATGGGCCCGCGCAGGGCGGCAATGCCGGTTTCGATGGCCTCATCGCCCACACCGTCGGTGGACTCCACCTGCGTGACATCACCCTCGGCGTCGTCTGTGACAGTCGTGGCGCCCAGACGAATGGTGGCCTCATACGTTTTGGAGGTCCCCACAATATAGGTCAGGAGCCGGGTGGCCTTGTTGATGCCCACCACCAAAACGCCCGTGGCCATGGGGTCCAAGGTGCCGGCGTGACCCACTTTTCGGGTCCCCGCCAGCCTTCGCATCCGACTCACCACATCGTGGCTGGTCCATCCCTGCGGTTTGTCTACAATTACCAGTCCAGAAAGCACGCTTTGAAGTATATCCGCACCCGGCGGCCCACCATGGTGACTTGTCCCCATCGCCGATGCGGCCCGCGCTGGTTACGCTACTAGAAGTAGTAATTATGTGGACACCCTTTGAGACGGAGAATCATGAAGACCCCAGCTTCTTATGCCTACAAGCGATCGTTGACGGCACTCGGTGCCGGAGCAGCGGTGCTGATCGCCTTGACCGGCTGCCTGCCCGGTGCCGGCGCACCCAAGGAAGCCCCGCAATCAGCCGCAGCCCAGAGCGAACAGCCTGCTGCCAGCGAGTCCGCAACGCCGGGCGATCGTGGCGGGGCTGAGGAAACCACGCCGTCCACGCCGGAATCAAAGGCGGCCCCGGCGGCTGCGGGGAAGCTAACGGCGCCCGGCACCAAGCTCAAGTTTGGCCAGGTTGCCAGCACACATAGCAACAGCGGGGAAAAGGACACCCCCAAGTACACGGAATCCACGCACGAGACAAAGGTCACTAAAATTGTTGCCGGCAGCGGCGCCGATCTTGCCAAATTTAAGGACGCCGCCAAGTTTGCCGGTCAGGTGCCCTACTACGTTTACACAGACGTCAAACTAACCACCTTGACCGCCCCGTCGGCCGGTATTGGCGATCCCCGGATCAGCGCCCAGCTCAAGGACGGCACGGACGCGCAAAAGCTCATCGTTTTCGGCGATATGGGCGATTGCAAGAGCGGCAGTTTTGAAACTACCGGCGAGGACGACGCCTTCACCTATGTGGTGGGCTCGACCAAGACCATGTGCACAGTGTTCTTGGCCCCCAAGGGCGACACCGTAACGACGGCCAGCTACGACGACTCGAACTACAACTATGTCGAGTACGGCGACAACCCCTACCGCGACAACCCGATCACCTGGGGCAAGTAAGTCATTTAGTTCCCCGTGCGTCCCACCCTCGCTGCGGGAGGGACGCACGGCACGAGCCTCAACCCTGTAGATGGAACTTTTGTCCGGTACTTTTTATGGCGCTGACGTGGCGGAGCTGCGCGCTTTTGCCCGGGACCTCTCGTCCTGCGCGAAGCGACTGACGACGATTTCCTTCTCCCTGGGCAACACGCTGAGCGCCGTGCAGTGGCACGGGCCGGACAGTGAGCGGTTTCGCCGGGAGTGGAACATCTCGCACCGGCGGAACATTCGCAGTGTTTGTGCCGAGCTGGAAACAGCGGCCCAGGAACTGTTGCGCAACGCCAAGGAGCAGGATGCTGCCAGCTCGGCCGCGTCCCTGGACGTTGGCGGCGGCTCCATGACTGCCGCCACTGGCAGGCCGGGCGCAGACCTTGAGCTCAAGATCTCCGGCATGGACCAGGACCAGGACCAGCTCGAGACGTACCTGCAGTCCGGGGAGTTTCAGGCGTGAGTACGTGAGAGCCAGGCCAATGCTGACGCCGCGAAGTCCGTGCTGGACAAGCTCGCGGACGGCGGCGACCTTGCCGTCCTCGGTCCAGGCGGCAAAACCAATGGCTACGGTGCATTCCTGGAGCAGTATTGGGCGGAATCGGCCATGCGTGCAACTGGCATTGATCCCAATCACTGGGACCCCGCCCTGGGGGTCGACCACAATCGCGAGGACATCTACAAGGTCTACGCCTTCTACGCGGAACTCTACAAAAACGATCCACGCATGGAATGGATCGGCATGGCCAACCAGGTGGGTCCCACCTTCATTGCCGGCTTTGAAGACCTTGCCGTCCTGCACAAGATGGCCGCGGCAGGGGAAGACGCCAGCGAATTCCTGTCCGCCATGGATCCCCTGCGCTACGCGGCGCTGCAGGGATTGATGAACCTCGGCGAAGCGGATTTGGCCTACTACGAGACAACATTCCTGTCGATGCAGCAACAGGTCTTCACGGACATTGGCTCACAACACGTTGCTTTTCAACAGGGCGGCATGACCGAAATTGAAAGAATGCGGGCGGCCGGCCTTGTCACCGAACGGATGGATCAAGCGTGGCGCAACATTGATTCGGTGCCCCACTACTCAAATCCACAGGACTATCACGGGCTGACAACAACTCAGCAGCAACTCCTGCACGAAACGTCCTACAACATTGCGGACCGGGAGCAGAACTTTGTCATCGCCGACGACTACGACACCATCAGAAACCGGCCCTCGGGAACCATTTTCACCGAGTCCATGACTGTTCTGGGCGAGCCAAGCATTGATGGCGCAAAGTCCTACTATGAACAGTTCCCGGCGGTGGACCCTTACCTTGATGTACGCCGGTTTCCGCCTGTTGGCGTGGATGTTCACCACGGAAACATCTCCGTACGCGAAGACCGCTGGGCCTTGATTGATCAAGATACCCTGGGCGCCTACGAGAATTGGCTGCACAGCCAGGACAACCCCTATGGTGAGATGATGAAGCCCATGCCCGAAAGAGTTGACGAGTACCGCATGGTACCCGAACCAGTTCGTGACCTTGTCGGGGCGCCATGAAGCGAAGACTAGCTGCAGTGATCCTCTCAGTGGCCCTTGTGGCCGGCTGTTCCCTGCCCCCAACCTCACCCGCATCCAAGGAGCCCTCCGTCGTGGTCAATGGCAATTCACAGTTCACCCCCGAGGGGATCACGGACATCAAGAGCAGCCGGCAGGCCAGCTTCGATGTCTCCGAACGCCCGCTGGCAATGTCCGACCTGGGTTTTGGCGAGGGTTCCGATGGCATGCTGATCGCCACGGATTCGGAGAATTTGATCGACGTCAGCATCACGACACCCCAGGGCGTGGTCGCCATGGCCACCGACACCATCAGGGTCCGCCCGGGGGTTCCAACAGACAATGTCAGCCACATCGACATCTTCTACAACTTCCCAGATGCCCAGGATGCCAATGCGGAGATTGAGCGGGCCGCAACAGAGCTGGGGTTCCGGGCACTGGACGACTTCCCACCCATCGGGGCCGAGTTCAAGGACGGCTCCGGCAAATCAAGCTGGAACCCTGGCCTGGGCAACAGCACAGGGACAGTGTTTTCGGTTGAGGCCATTGAAAACCACACCACCGGCAGCCTGACCTGGATTTACTCGATCCAACTGGGCGACAGGTACTACACGCCGGAGGCTGAGGCAGGCATTGCAGAAACCGGAAACTTCGACGGCAATTGAGTAAGTTCTGACCGATTCATCCGGGCAGCTTTAGGCTGCTTAGCCCCACAATCAACGCCTCAGCTGTTGGCGCGCGTGGGTGCTACCGATGGACGGTGCTGGGGGCAAACCCACGTCGCTTGAACAGGCAGGGCCCCAAGTCCCTCCTGTCGTGGCGTTGGTGTTCATAGTTCCACCACCCCGTCACTACCGGGCCCTCCCCTTTGGGGAACAACTATGAGGTCACGAATTTCGGCTACTGCAGACGCGTGCGTTTTTGCCATGATCATGACAGGCGGGCCAGCTTTGGCTCACAACGCAGAGTGCAAAAACGGTTTACGGGGTCAGAAATGCCCCACCCGCGGCGGTGTCTACGTTGCAGACGCGGGAGCAAACAACATCAAGTTTGTTGCCAATTCCGGAAGAATGAAACTGGTCCGCCAGCTTCCGGCAGAACCCTTGCGGCGCTGACCAATGTCCTGGCCGGCACTGGCGGCAGTCTTGTCACCAGGCGTACGAGGTAGACGCAGGGGACGACGGCGGCCCGCCCCCCTCGCTGGGGGGGGGGAGGGTCGCCGTCGTAAGGAGAAAAGGCTTACGCCTCGTCAGCCTCTTCTTCGTCCTTCTTGTACGGGTCTGCGTCGCCGGCAAACTCGGCGTTCGCGGAGAGTTCAGCCAGCTTGGCGTCCCGCTCCTTCGCTACCCGCAGGAGAGCCTCAAGGTTGGAGGCGTTCTCCGGGATGACGTCCGCAACGAACTCCAGGGTCGGTGTCAGGCGCACTGTGATGTTCTTGCCAACCTCGGCCCGCAGAACACCCTTGGCACGCTCCAAACCGATCTTGGCTTCCGACTGGGCAGTCTCGTCACCAAGAACTGTGTAGTAGACGGTGGCGTGCTGCAGGTCGTTGGTGACGCGGGCGTCGGTGATGGTGAGACCTTCAACGCGCGGGTCCTTGACCCGGCGGCGGAGCGCCTCAGCCACCACTACTTTGATGCGCTGGGCCAATTTGGCGGCGCGGGCTGAATCAGCCATGAAAAACTCCTAAAGAATGAAAGGGGCCGTCGACGGGGCCGCAGCCAATACTGTCTTCGATCCGGTGTCTTACCAAGCACCTAAGGCGAGTCTACGTCGCCCCGGCCACCAAGCGGGCGGGGCCCCCATCCGCGTAGCAGACGGGGGCCCCACTCGGTCGAGCTGGTGTTAGTCGCGCGGCTTCTCGCGCATTTCGAACGTCTCGATGATGTCCTCGGCCTGCAGGTCGTTGAACGAGCCCAAACCAATACCACACTCGAAGTCCGTACGGACTTCAGTGGCGTCATCCTTGAAACGCTTGAGCGAGTCAACGGTGAGGTTCTCACCAATGACCTTGCCGCCACGGAGTACCCGTGCCTTGGAATTACGGCGGATGGTTCCGGAGCGAACAATGGAACCAGCAATGTTGCCGTGCTTGGAGGAGCGGAATACTTCACGGATTTCCGCTGTACCCAGCTGAACTTCCTCGTACTCAGGCTTGAGCATGCCCTTGAGAGCCAGCTCAATGTCATCAATGGCGCCGTAGATGACCGAGTAGAAGCGCATGTCAACACCCTCGCGGTCAGCCAGTTCGGCAACCCGCTCGGCCGGCTTGACGTTGAAGCCGATGATGATCGCGTTGTCCACTGTGGCCAAGTTGACGTCGTTCTGCGTGATGGCACCAACACCGCGGTGAATAACGCGCAACTGCACGCCTTCGCCAACATCGATCTTGAGCAAGGAGTCTTCCAGGGCCTCAACAGCACCGGAAACGTCACCCTTGAGGATGAGGTTAAGTGTGTCAACCTTGCCGTCAGCAACTGCCTGATCGAAGTCTTCCAGGCTGATGCGCTTGCGGCGTTTGGCCAGTGCCGCGTTACGGTCAGCTGCCTCACGCTTTTCAGCGATCTGGCGGGCTGTACGCTCGTCACCGGTAACGAAGAACGTGTCACCTGCACGGGGAACGTTGGACAGACCCAGTACCTGAACCGGACGCGAGGGACCAGCCTCGGAGATGACGTCACCGTTCTCGTCAAACATGGCACGAACACGGCCATGGGCGGTACCTGCAACGATGGTGTCCCCAACGTGCAAGGTACCTGACTGCACCAGAACTGTGGCCACGGAACCGCGGCCCTTGTCCAGGTTGGCTTCAATGGCAATACCGCGGGCATCCTTGTTCGGGTTGGCGCGCATGTCCAAGGCAGCATCGGCAGTCAGCAACACAGCTTCGAGGAGTTCCTCAATGTTGATGTCGTTGCGTGCTGAAACGTCCACGAACATGGTGTCGCCACCGTATTCTTCGGGAACCAGACCGTATTCGGTCAGCTGGCCGCGGATCTTCTCCGGGTTAGCGCCGTCCTTGTCGATCTTGTTCACTGCAACCACGATCGGCACGTTAGCTGCCTGGGCGTGGTTGAGCGCCTCAATGGTCTGCGGCATGACGCCATCATCAGCGGCGACCACCAAGATGGCGATGTCGGTGACCTTGGCACCACGAGCACGCATGGCGGTGAACGCCTCGTGACCGGGTGTGTCAATGAAGGTGATGCGACGCTCTGTGCCTTCGTGCTCGTGCACGATCTGGTAGGCACCGATGTGCTGGGTGATGCCACCGTGCTCATCAGCCACAACATCGGACTTCCGGATGGCGTCCAACAGGCGAGTCTTACCATGGTCAACGTGACCCATGACGGTGACAACGGGGGGACGAACCTCAAGGTCCTCGTCACCCTCTGCCTCAAGCTCGGCATCAAAGTCGATGTCGAAGCTGCTCAGCAGCTCACGCTCTTCATCTTCGGGGGAAACAACAAGAACCTTGTAGCCCAGCTCGGTACCCAACAGCGCGAACGTGTCTTCATCCAAGGACTGTGTGGCCGTAGCCATTTCACCCAAGTGGAAGAGCACAGTCACCAATGCGGCGGGGTTCGCCTCAATCTTGTCGGCGAAGTCCGTGATGGACGCACCACGACGCAAGCGGATGACTGTGGTGCCGTCACCGCGGGGAACGCTCACGCCACCCAGTGACGGAGCACTCATCTGCTCGAGTTCTTGGCGCTTGGCACGCTTCGACTTGCGCTGCTTGCCACGGCCTGCACCGCCCTTACCGAAGGCACCCTGGGTGCCACCGCGACCGCGGCCACCCTTGCCGAAACCGCCACCGGCGGGAGCGCCGCCCGGAGCTGCACCGGGGGTAGCGCCGGGAGCACCCGGACGACCGCGGCCCGGAGCACCGGGACGGTCAGTACCGCGACCGGGCGCAGCAGGGCGCTCGGTGCGGTTGGGCATCATGCCGGGAGTGGGACGGGCACCGCCGGGACGCGGAGCGCCACCAGCGGGACGGGGTCCACCGGCGCCGGGAGCGCCGGCCGGACGGGGAGCACCCGGACGCGGAGCACCAGCTGCGGGACGGGGACCACCGGGACGGGGTCCGCCAGTGCCGGCGTCGGCGCTGCGCGGGGTACCCGGACGGGGCATGCCCTGGGAAGGTGCGAACGGGTTGTTACCCGGACGGGGGGCGCCAGCACCAGCGGGGCGCGGGGCACGGTTGTCGCCGCCGCGGCTTTCGCCACGGCTTTCGTTGCGGTTCTCCGTACGCTCCGGGCGGTTACCCGAACGGGGCATGCCCTGAGACGTGGCGAAGGGGTTGTTGCCGGGGCGAGGAGCACCCGGTGCCTGAGCCTTCTGAGCCGGCGTAGCCGCTGCCGCGGGGGCCGCCGGAGCTGCCTCCGCTACTGCTGCGGGGGCAGGTGCCGGTGCCGCAGGAGCGGCCGGGGCTGCCGGGGCTGCCGGGGCAGGCTTCAGACCGGGCTTGGCGCCCGGGGTAGCCGCCTTGGGGCCAGGCACAACAGCGCTGGGAGCAGCCGGTGCGGCTGCTGCCTTAGCTGCGGGCGCGCTCGGAGCCTTGGCTGCCGGTGCTGCCGGTGCTGCAACCTTGGACTCGGCAGCCTTGGCTGCCGGAGCTGCGGGTGCTGCAACCTTGGACTCGGCAGCCTTGGCTGCCGGAGGGAATGCGTCGCGAAGTTTCTTCACAACGGGGGCCTCAATGGTGGAAGATGCTGAACGAACGAATTCGCCCAATTCCTGCAGTTTACTTACTGCCTCTTTTGAGGTGATACCGAGCTCTTTTGCAAGCTCGTGGACGCGGGCCTTGGCCACATTTCTCCTGTCTCGGCCCGCACCGGACAGGTACGAGCCGCTTAATTCTTACTGCACCATTCCATGCCGGAATGGGCGGCGTGAGAGCACGTGAAATTGCTCATTGTTGGGCACTCATCACTGGGTACTCATCGGGTTTCCATCGGTTTTCTGACCCGCTTTCACATAGGGACAATGAGGTTCGAAATTTAGCTTGGCTTGCCTTGTTCAAAACTGTTTTGCGCAAAACTCTCAACCTCGCCAAGGGCTGTAACCCCCGGAAGGGCCCTGCCAATGGCGCGGCGTTTGATAGCCAGCGTCCAACAGTCCGGGCTGGGGTGCAGCCACGCTCCCCTGCCAGGCATACGACGTCGTACATCAACCAACGCTGCCAGCTCGCCGGAGCTGTTAGTTGATCGCACCACCCGTATTAGTTCCAACCGGTCTGCTTTTTTCCTGCACCCAATACATGTCCGTGCGGCTCGGTTGGCGTCAGCAGTGTCAAGCTGTGCTGTCACTGCGTTCTTAGCCAACCGTGCGCTACCTTCAAGTATTTTTGGGCATCAGGGCATTTTCAGGCCCGGTTCATCTTATTCTACCGCGCCGTTTGGCCGCAGACCTAAACAGCCGCGGCGTCGGAGACGATGTCAATGCGCCAGCCGGTGAGCTTGGCGGCAAGACGAGCGTTCTGCCCTTCCTTACCAATGGCCAAAGATAGCTGATAATCAGGGACCACAACCCGCGCCGAGCGCAGGCCCTCATCAATGATGGTGACCGAAATCACCTTCGAGGGGGACAGTGCGTTGGCAATGAAAGTCGCCGGGTCTTCGCTGAAATCAACAATGTCAATCTTTTCATCGTTGAGTTCTGTCATGACGGCCCGAACGCGCGAGCCCATCTCGCCAATGCAGGACCCTTTGGCGTTGACGCCAAGCTTGTTGGCCTGGACGGCCAGCTTGCTGCGGTGGCCAGCTTCCCGGGCCAAGGCCACGATTTCCACCGTGCCGTCGGCGATCTCCGGAACTTCCATTTCGAAAAGCTTCCGTACCAGACCCGGGTGTGAGCGTGACAGCGTGATGGAGGGGCCCTTCAATCCGCGGTGAACATCCACCACGAACGCACGGATGCGAGTGCCGTGCCGGTAGTCCTCACCGGGCACCTGCTCGTTGGGCGGCAGGACACCTTCGACAGCACCCAAATGGACCTGGATCATATTGGGGTTGTTGCCCTGCTGAATCTGGCCGGCGACAAGTTCGCCTTCCTTGCCACGGAACTCACCCAAAACGGCGTCATCTTCGACATCGCGCAGTCGCTGCAAGATGATCTGACGAGCTGTGCTGGCAGCAATGCGACCAAAGCCCTTGGGGGTGTCGTCAAACTCGCCAATCGGTGCGTCGTCGTCGTCGAGCTCGGCGGCCCAGATGGTGACGTGGCCGCTCTTGCGGTCAAGCTCCGCGCGGGCCAGCTCGTGGCAGCCCGGAGACTTGTGGTAGGCCATCAGCAGTGCCTGCTCAATGGTGGGGATGAGCAAATCCAAGGGGATTTCTCGTTGACGCTCCAACTCGCGAAGTGCGCTCATATCTATGTCCATGGTCAGCTTCCCTCTCCATCGACTGCGTTGCCGCCAGTCGGTTCAAATTCCAAATCGAGCTCGGCCTCATCCAGGCGAGCAAATTCCAGCTCAACAACACCACGGCGAATGGCCGTAAACAAGACTTTTTCGACTTCGCCCTGTTTGGCCTTCATACCCTTTTTTACCGGCAGTTCGGGCTTGAAAAGCACGCCGTCGTCCTCCACAGCCAGGACCCGGCCCATAAAGTTTTCCCGCTCCACCGCATTGACCTTCACCATGCGGCCCAGGGCTCGCCGCCAGTGCCGTGGTTCGGTCAAGGGGCGGGTGGCCCCGGGAGAGGAGATTTCCAGGTCGTAGGCGCGTCCGTCGTCGTAGGGATCTGCATCCATCACGTCGGAGAGTTCGCGGGAAATGGCTGAAATTGCGTCCAGTCCAACACCGCCGGAGCCGTCCTCGGCCAGATCAACAACCACCGACACCGTGCGGTGGGCGCCGGATAAGTGAACTTTTACGTCTTCCAAGTAAAGATTCGCTGCCGTCACCGTGGGGGCTAAGAGTTCGTGAAGTCTTAGCGCCTCAGCCACAGTGTCTAGGGCTGGGTGTGAGTGCTCTGAGCGTGCGGCCGATTTGGGCCTATCTGGCTTGGCCATTGGACGCCCGCCTCCCTATTGATGATGTTGTAGATATATAGACTACCGAGTTTCCGGGCCTGCCGCTGAACGGAATGAGTGTGAGTATGAACGCACTACTGCACAACTTTACCGGCACGGCCCCCGTCAGTGCGCGATTCCCGGAGCAATCATGAGATGATCAGCAGTTGTGACCAATCCACGTTCTGCAGCCAACTCCACGGCCGAAACCCCCGCTGTGGCGGCTCCCGATGCCCCCGTTGCCGCGGCGAAGTCCCCCCGCAATGGTCCGCGCCGGGCCACGGCTCCGGCCGGTGCTCCCGCCAAGACGAGTGTTGGCGCACCGGCTCTGCTGGTCATCGACGCCGACGGCATGATTGTGCCGACGCCCGCCCCCATTTCTTCAACCACTACAGCCCCTGCTCCAGGGGCTGCGTCGCCGACGTTGCCGGCCCCGGACGCCACCGACGCCGAACCCACCGGCGTTGCCTCGGTGGACGCTGATTCGCCGCAGGACGTAGCCGCTGAGACCGCCCCGGTCACCACTGACGAGACTTCTGGAGACGTGTCGGCCGACGCCGAAACTGACGCCGAAGCCGACGCCCCTGCAACAGTGCATGTGGCGGAAGCAGCCCCCGCCGCGGAGCTTGTGGCGGAACCAGCTTTCCCACTGTCCCGGCGCGAACGGCGTCTGGCCGAGCAAAACGGGTCACCCGGCGCCGCCGTTGCACCGCCCGTGTCCGTCGAGGCAGCAGCAACCCCGTCAGCTGCGGTGGCTGATGTGAGCTCAGACGCCGCTGCGCCCTCTGACAGGAAACAAACTCCGGATAGGCCCGGCAAGCGCAGAAACAAGTACTTCTCCTTCGCCCGTGGATTGTTCTTTCTGCTCGTCATCTCCACCTTGGTGGTGGGGCTGGGTACGGTGCTCGCCGATCGGGACGAACTAGCTGTTGGCCCGTCCCAAACGGAGGCAAACCGTCAGGCGGCCTGGGAAAAGACAACACTGATCTTGGCTCAAACCACCCAATTGGGTAGTTCAGCGAGCGGTGCGAAAGTGCAGGAACTTCTCACCGCAACGGCCAAGGAGCTGGCTGTGCAAGTAGCCGCCCTGAGCGACGGTTTGCCGGCCAACACGGCCACGACCACGACAACAGCACCCGCGCCCACCACACTTACCCAGCTCGGTGCGGCCCTGCATGCCAACGGCGAAGAGTTGCTGAGTAACGCGGTGAACGCCGAGCACGCCATGGGGCGAGTTTTTGCTGCCGTGGGGACCAGCCAACTGTTGCGGAGCCGAAACCTCAGCACTGTTGTCGGGACGGCCCAGCAGCCAACAACGTTCCTGCCGGCGCGCATCGACTTCCCCGCGCCAGCGGGGCCGGCGTGCAAATCCACCTTGGAGCCACGGCCAGGCTTAACCATTGATGCGGCGCTCCGCGCTGCAGCCCTGGGTGAGCAGAAGGCTGTTTACGCTTACCAAGTGGCCACCACCCGGTTTGCGGAACCGGAATTTAGCGCTTCGGAGCAGTTGCTGGCCCGGCACCAGCAAAAACTGCAGGTACTCAATGACGAGCTGGCACTTCGGTGCCTGCCGCTGGCCACACCTGTGGCAGGGTTCGCCCTGGCGGCAACGTTCACGACCGCGCCCGTGAAGGCCCTGGCCGGGTTGGAGTCCGAGCTGGGCGCCATTTACGGTGATCTCGCCGCACTCAGCACCGCCCAGGATGACTCAGCAGCCACCCCGGCATCGGCCACTACCGCCACCACCGTGCCCAGCCAGGAGCCCTCGAACGCCAGCATGCTGCGCGAAATCTCGGTCACCTGGTTGTTGGATTCGGCGCAGGCCCAGTCCACGTGGGGTGGAACCATCGGCGCATTGCCTGGGCTGGCCGAGGCTTCCCCGCCCACCACCACCGCAGCGCCGTAGCACCCATGGGACCAGACGCCCCGCGGCTTGCGTGGTTCCGGTGAACTTCCCGGGCCGATTCATGCGCGGCAGACGCCGGAGGGCTATCCCAGCTGCCAGCGGCTAAACTCGGGGTGTGTCCATGAGCGTACAGATTCCTGAAGCCCTGCAACAGCGTCACCGCGGCACCCACGAAGGGCGCTTGTGGTTGGGCGATCTGCCCGGGTTCATTGCCCAGGCCCTGACACAATGGCGGCTTCGTGTTGACTTGCCCCCTGGCGCCTTGCCGTGGCACGGGCACACGGGTGTTGTTGTTCCCGTGCTGACACAGTCAGGGGCAACAGCCGCGTTGAAGATCGCCTTCCCTTACGAGGAGGCGTTGTTGGAGCCTGTTGCGCTGAAACTTTGGGACGGTCACGGAACCGTGCACGTTTTGGCGAGCGATGAATCATTGGGCGCCATGCTCCTTGAGAGGCTGGATGACAGCCGTTCGCTGCTGGAATTGCCCATGGATGAGGCCGTGGCCCGGTGGGGTGAGCTGGTGAAAGCCCTGAGCATTCGCCCCGACAATCGCCAGTCATGGGCGGCTATCCCCCAGATCGCTGCCACCGCCGAACGATACTGCGACGAATTGCCTCAGCGGTGGGCCGAGCTCGATGAACCGTTTCCGCGGTGGCTCCTGGAAGCTGCCTTGGAGGTTTGCCAGACCCGTGGTGCTGTCGCCCGCCGCAGCAGTAACGACGTCCTTGTCCACACGGACTTGCATTACAAGAATGCTCTGGCCCGGCTGGACGGCGCTGAGTACCTGGCCATTGATCCGCAGGCGCAGCTTGGCGATGCCGAATTTGCCGTCGCACCGTGTCTGTGGAACCGTCTCCGGGACCTGCCGCCACGCAACACCGAGGCCGCGCTCCGGCGTCGAGCGTCCGCATTGGCCACCGCGGCGGGACTGGATCCGGACCTGGCTGTGCAGTGGTCAGTGGTGCGGGAAGTGGAGAATGCCCTGTGCTACCTGGAAGAGCCGGGAAGCAGGGGTGACGCCCTGCGGTCTTTGTGGGTGGCCAGCACCATGACGGGCAAAACCCTCCCCGGTCTTCCTGAGGCGCAACAGCTCAAGGTGCTGTACTGAGCGCAGTCTCTAACTGTTGACGACGTTTTCGTTCCAGACATCCACACCCAGTTTGAGGATCAACGCGCTCACCACCACCAGGAACACTATCCGGATGAACTTGCTGCCTTGTTTGACTGCTGTGCGGGCGCCAAGATAGCCACCTGCCATATTGGCAAAGCCCAGGACCAGGCCCACTCCCCACAGCAGTGATCCATGCGGCAGGAAGAACAAGAGGGCTCCTGCGTTGGTTGCCAGGTTGACGATTTTGGCCTTGGCGCTGGCCTCCAGGAAGGCATAACCCATGAGGCTGACCATGGCTATGACCAGGAACGATCCGGTGCCTGGCCCAATGAGGCCGTCGTAAAAGCCGATCAGGCCGCCGATGCAGACAGCCACAACGTAGTGTTTGCTGCCCGAGTGGCGCAGGGCTGTCAGCTCGCCAATGTTGGGTTTGAAGACTGTGAACAACAGCACCACCACGAGGGCCACCACAATGATGGGTTTGAAGACTGAGCCTGGCAGGCTGGCCGCCACCACGGCCCCGCCGAGACTGCCCAACAGCGCCACACCGGCCATGGGCAGGGCCGTGCGCATGTCAGGTTTAACGCGACTGTAGTACGTCACCGAACTGGTGGCCGTGCCGAAGATGGAGCCCATCTTGTTGGTGGCCAGCGCTTGGACGGGGGTGATGCCCGGGATCATCAGCAGCACGGGAAGCTGCAACAGCCCGCCCCCGCCCACCACGGCGTCGATCCAGCCGGCCGCAAATCCGGCCACAATGATCAACAGAATCGTGGCGGTGGTGATGTCCTCAAATCCGGAAATCATACAATTCCCCTCTCCGTGTCAAATGACTAACCCTCCGCGGGATCTCCCAAAGGTGAACCCCTCGGCAAACTGACCCGCAGAAAACGCCGAAAAGTCACGGTTTTACCGTGATTTTCGGCGTTTTCTGCGGGTCAGTTCCCGAGGTTAGCGGTTGTCGAGGATGTACTGCACGGCCTTGGCTACTGCCACATTCTCGGCTTCGCCTGTGGCGCGGTTCTTGATTTCCACAACGCCATCGGCCAGTCCGCGGCCCACGGCCAGGATGGTGGGGACGCCCAACAGTTCTGCGTCGGCGAACTTCACGCCGGGGGAAACCTTGGGACGGTCATCGTAGATGACTTCAAGTCCGGCTGCTTCCAAATCCACGCTCAGCTGCGCTGCAGTGTCATAGATTTCCTCGCCACGACCTACCGCCACCACGTGGACGTGAGCGGGGGCCACATTGGCCGGCCAGATCAGGCCCTTGTCGTCGTGGTTGGATTCGGCCAGGGCGGCCACCGCACGGGTGACACCGATCCCGTAGGAGCCCATGGTGACGACTGCCAGCTTGCCGTTCTTGTCCAGGACCTTCAGGTCCATGGCTTGGCTGTACTTGCGGCCCAGGGCGAAAATGTGGCCCATTTCGATGCCGCGAGCAGTTTCCAAGGGACCGGAGCCGTCGGGGGCAGGATCGCCTGCACGGACCTGTGCCGCCTCGATGGTGCCATCCCACACGAAGTCGCGTCCGGCAACCAGGCCGAAAACGTGCTTGCCGTCTTCGTTGGCGCCGGTGATCCAGGTGGTGCCGGAAACAACGCGCGGATCAACAAGGAACAAAAGCTTCGTGGCGCCTTCGGTGCCCAGAACGGCTGCGTCAAGGCTCAAGCCCGGGCCGATGTAGCCCTTGAAGAGTCCCGGGTGCTTCTTCAAGTCGCCCTCGTTGGCGGCTTCAACAACCACTTCACCACCGACTGACAGGTGGGTGCCAATGTTGGCTTCGATGCGCTTGAGGTCCACGTCGCGGTCGCCCGGCAGGGCCACAACAACAATCTGGCGACCGCCTGCGGGCAGGTTAACGGCCAGAACCACGTTCTTCAGGGTGTCTGCTGCCGTCCAAGCACCTGCGGCACGCGGTGCCAGCTGGTTCGCAGCCGCCACCAACGTCTCAATGGTGGGTGTGTCGGGGGTGTCCCGCACCACGGCTGCCGGTGCGTTGCTGAAATCAATCTCCGCCGGCACAACCGTGGTGACTGCCTCAACGTTGGCTGCATAGCCGCCGGCCGAACGCACAAAGGTGTCTTCACCGATGGCCATGGGGTGCAGGAACTCTTCGCTCTTGGAGCCACCCATCGCCCCGGCCGTGGCCGCCACCGGGATGACTGCCAGGCCCAGGCGCGCAAAAATACGCAAGTAGGCACCGCGGTGAGCCATGTAACTGGCGTCCAGTCCGGCGTCGTCAATGTCAAAGGAGTAGGAATCCTTCATGATGAACTCGCGGCCACGCAGCAGCCCGGCACGGGGACGGGCTTCGTCGCGGTACTTGTTCTGGATCTGGTACAGGCTCAGCGGCAGGTCCTTGTACGAGGAGTACAGGTCCTTGACCAGCAGCGTGAACATTTCCTCGTGCGTGGGGGCCAGCAGGTAGTCAGCACCCTTGCGGTCCTGGAGGCGGAAGATGCCGTCACCGTATTCCTGCCAGCGGTTGGTCTGCTCGTAAGGCTCCTTGGGCAGCAGGGCCGGGAAGTGAACTTCCTGGGCACCAATCGCGTCCATCTCTTCGCGCACAATGGCCTCAACCTTGCGCAGCACGCGCAGGCCCAAGGGGAGCCAGGTGTAAATGCCCGGCGCTGCACGGCGGATGTAGCCGGCGCGCAGCAGCAGTTTGTGGCTGTCGACTTCGGCGTCGACGGGATCTTCACGCAGGGTACGTAAAAAGAGTGTGGAAAGGCGAAGTGCCACGGGCAGATTTTCCGTTTCTTGAAGTTGGTAGGTGCTGTCGTGGATACAGACGCACAGGTACTAATCTACCGGTTCAGGCAATGCTCTGGCACACGCGCCGCAGCGGTCCAGCGCGCAGCTTCAGGCAATCACCGGTTTTTCGGACGGTTCTTGCTTTTCTGGACAGCTGTTCCCGGCGGGTCTAGTTTGTGTGAATAGGTTCATGCACCGGCAATCTTGGAGAGATGATGTCTCACAAAGCAGCGTCGCCCGCCCCAGCTCCCGTCCCTGCCAACCTCTCGGGCACGAACGGCCCCATCAGTGTCAGCGTTGAGGGTCTGCGGGTTCGTCGCGGCCAGGCCACTGTGCTGGCAAACATTTCCTGCAATATCCAGCACGGGCGCATCACGGGGCTGCTGGGTCCCTCGGGCAGTGGGAAAACTACCCTGATGCGGGCCCTGGTGGGTGTTCAAAAGGTGTCCGCCGGCACCGTGAGCGTGCTGGGCCGTCCGGCAGGTGATCCGCAGAACAGGAACGACGTCGGCTATGTCACCCAGGCGGCCAGCGTGTATAAGGACCTCAGCGTGCTGGACAATGTGCGGTACTTTGCCGCCGTGCATGGCCGCGGCAAAGAGGACGCGCACGCCGTGTTGGCGGCTGTGGGGTTGGCCGACTTTGCCAAACGCAAGGCCCGGGATTTGTCTGGCGGGCAGTTCAGCCGCGCCTCCTTGGCCTGCGCCTTGGTGGGCAGGCCACAACTTCTGGTGTTGGATGAACCCACCGTGGGCTTGGATCCGGTGCTGCGGGCGGATCTGTGGAAACAGTTTTCACAGATGGCCGCCGAGGGCACCACACTCATCATTTCCAGCCATGTCATGGAAGAAGCAGGGCATTGTGATTCCCTGCTGCTCCTGCGTGAGGGCATGCTCTTGGCCCAGCTGACGCCGGCACAACTGCGCATCCAGGGCGAGACCGACGATCTGGAGCTGGCCTTCCTGCGGCTGATCCAGGCTGCGGAATCCGCCGCAGAGGCCGCGTCATGAATCTCTCCCTGATGTGGGCCACCTGTGTTCGTGTCCTGCGCCAGCTCAAGGGCGATCCGCGCAGCATTGGCATGATCTTGGCGGTTCCGGCCGTATTGTTGGCCTTGGTGTATTGGTTGTATCAAAACGAAACGCTTGCGCCGGGGCAGCCGCGCACCTTTGACCGGGTGGGCCTGATGATGCTCGGTATCTTCCCGTTTGTGGTGATGTTTCTGGTCACCTCCATCACCATGTTGCGCGAGCGGACCTCGGGAACCCTTGAACGGCTGTTGACAACCCCCATTCACAAAGCTGATCTGTTGTTTGGCTATGCCTTGGCGTTCTCCATCATGGCGGGCCTGCAAGCCTTGGTGGCCACGGCCACCGCCTACTGGATTTTTGGGCTGGCGATCGCTGGGAATGCTGGTTGGGTGGTGTTGATATCTGTGCTGACGGCTGTTCTGGGCGTGGCGTTGGGGTTGTTGTGTTCGGCCTTTGCCACCACCGAATTCCAGGCCGTCCAGTTCATGCCGGTGGTCGTTGTTCCACAAATCCTGCTGTGCGGGCTCTTTGTGGCGCGGGAGAACATGAACAGTGTTTTAGAGGCAATCTCCAACGTTCTGCCACTGAGCTATGCCGTGGATGGCCTACAGGAAGTGGCCGCCCACGCCAGTCCAAGCTCCGCCCTGGTGAGCGATCTTGTGGTGGTGGCGGCTTTTGTGGTGGCCGGGTTATTGCTGGCGTCCTTGACGTTGCGGCGCCGGACTGCGTGAGGCCATGGGTAGCTCTGCCCATCGCCTGGCGCTGGCACAACCGTTTAGAGTTGAGGTTCAACGAATTGGGAATGTGCGGGAGAATCAATGAGCACTGGCTTGCACGGCGCAGACCCGGAGGACTTGCGGCAATTCGCCGTTGAACTGGAGCACGCCACCAGTGTTTTGCTGACCGTTAAGAACGATTTAAGCGCCAAAATTAACAACAGTCTGCGCTGGGAAGGCCCCGACGCCTTCGTGTTCCGGCATGCCTGGCAGTCGTCATACGCCCCTGTCATCGGGCAGACGGCGGCGCTGTTTGAATCGACAGCCCAGATGGTCAAGGCCCACGCGGCCGAACAGGAATCCGCCAGCGGCTAGTGTGCACGCGGCCCCGGTGCTAGCGAGCAGAAACGTCCACAAGCGTCTGCTCACACCATCGCAGCCACGACCGTTCATACTCAATGCCGGCCCGCAAAACAGCCAACTGCAGCTCATCGGAGGCAGACAGCTGTGCCCCGGAGGGAAAGTCGTGCGCCCCGATGGCTAGGTAGCGGCCCAAAGTTTGCGCATGCAAGTCCTGGTGGCGCAGCAGCTCAGGCTTCACATCAACATTTCCCAACACGGCTGCCGCCCGCAAGCGCACCAACAGTTCATCCCGGATGGGGCGTGGCTCCCCCGGCACGGCACACCAAGATTCCAGCGCAGCCCGCCCCGGCGCCAGAACCTCAAAGTGCCGTTGTTGCCCGCGCGTTGCCGCCAGCCCGTGGGCTTGTACCCAACCACTGTGCTCTAGCTTGCCCAGCTCCTTGTAAATCTGCTGGTGCGTGGCCTGCCAAAAATGACCCAGCGACTTATCAAAGCGCCGCGCCAATTCCGCCCCTGTGCAGGGCTTTTCCAGGAGCGAGGTCAAGATTGCTTGTGCCAATGACATGGACGCCCCTTAGATCCTTGCGGCGAGGCGGGTGCCCTGGTCAATGGCCCGCTTGGCATCGAGTTCGGCCGCAACATCGGCTCCCCCAATGACATGGACGACGGCGCCGGCGGCTTCCAGCCCTGCCAGGAGTTCGCGTTGGGGTTCTTGCCCCGTGCACAGAATCACTGTGTCGACGGCAAGGATTGTGTCGGCACCGTTCACGCGCAGGTGGAGTCCGGCGTCGTCAATCTTTTGATACTCCACACCCGGCACCATCTGCACCCCCTTAGCTTTCAGGGTTGCGCGGTGGATCCAGCCGGTGGTTTTGCCTAGGCCGGCCCCCACCTTGGTTTCCTTGCGCTGGAATAGGGCCACCTGGCGGTCCGGGCGTTGCGGCTGGGGCGCCGTGATGCCGCCGGCACCTGTGTAGTGCGTGTCGATGCCCCACTCGAGGTAGAATTTTTCCGGGACAAGGGTGGCGCTGGTGCCGTGCGCCGTAATGTATTCGGCCACGTCAAAACCAATGCCGCCCGCGCCCAGGATCGCCACCTTTGCACCCACCTGCTTCTTGTCCCGGAGCACGTCAAGGTAGCTCACGACGCTGGGGTGAGCAACGCCGTCGACCTCGGGAATGCGCGGGGTGACACCTGTCGCCAACACCACCTCATCAAAGGTTTCGGCGGCAATGGATTCGGCCGTGGCCCGGGTATTCAAGCGCAGCTCGATGCCGCGCAGCTGGATCTGGCGGGCAAAGTACCGGATGGTTTCATGGAATTCCTCCTTGCCCGGGATCTGCTTGGCCAGGTTGAATTGGCCGCCAATCTCGGCGGCGGAGTCAAAGAGCGTCACCCGGTGTCCGCGCTCGGCGGCCGTGATGGCGAACGCCAACCCCGCCGGACCGGCACCCACCACCGCCAGTTTCTTGGGCTCCACCGTGGGCGCTATGACGATCTCTGTTTCGTGGCAGGCACGCGGATTGACCAGGCACGACGACGTTTTGCCCACGAAGGTGTGGTCAAGGCAGGCCTGGTTGCAGGCGATGCAGCTGTTGATCTCATCGCTGCGACCCTGCTGGGCTTTCCGCATGAAGAATGCGTCCGCCAGGAACGGCCGCGCCATGGAAACCATGTCGGCTGTGCCGTCTGCCAGGAGCTGCTCGGCCACCTGAGGGGTGTTGATGCGGTTGGTGGTGATCAGCGGAATGCCGACAGCACCCATGACTTTTTTGGTGACCCAGGCATAGCCTGCCCGCGGGACGGAGGTGGCGATGGTGGGAATGCGCGCCTCGTGCCAGCCGATGCCTGTGTTGATGATGGTGGCACCGACCCCCTCAACCGCCTGCGCCAAGGCGATGACTTCTTCCAGGGTGGAGCCGTCCTCCACCAGATCCAGCATGGAGAGCCGGTAGATGATGATGAAGTTCTCCCCCACACGCTCACGGGTGCGGCGGACGATTTCCACCGGGAACCGTATCCGGTTCTCATAGGAACCACCCCATTCATCGCTGCGGTGGTTGGTGCGCCGTGCCACAAACTCGTTGATCAGGTACCCTTCGGACCCCATGATTTCCACGCCGTCGTAGCCTGCCGACTGGGCCAGCTGGGCGGCGTGGACAAAGTCCTCAATGGTTTGCTCCACTTCTGCCCCGCTGAGGGGTTGGGGAGTGAGCGGGCTGATGGGCGCCTGGACGGCACTGGGTGCCACCAGATCCGGGTGGGACGCGTAGCGGCCAAAGTGGAGCAGCTGCAGGGCGATCCTGCCACCTTCTGCATGCACTGCCGCCGTGACCACCTTGTGGTGCTCTGCTTCTTCGGCGGTGCTGAGTTTCGCGCCACCCTTCATGGGGCGGCCCGCGTCGTTGGGTGAAATACCCCCCGTCACCATCAGGGCAACGCCGCCTCGGGCGCGCTCGGCGTAGAAGGCGGCCATGCGCTCAAAGCCGCCGGGGCGTTCCTCCAAACCCACGTGCATGGATCCCATCAACACCCGGTTGGGCAAGGTGGTGAAGCCCAGATCAAGCGGGGCGAACAAGTGGGGGTACTGGCCAGCGTTCATCAATGCACTCCTTTGCGCAACAAGTTGCATAATCGTAGCGCGGATTCGGTGATATGAGTTACAGCCCCGTCTTGGGTGCGGAAAATCGGGGCGAGCCAGGTGTTAGAAACTGGGTCCTGCCGCGCCGAACTTCTGACTGGACAGATAATGCCGCTTTGGTGCGGGCAAAACGGCATTATCTGTCCAGTCAGCGCAGAAGGTTGGCGATCAGAACAAAACAGTGGCGAAGGTGCCGACTTGTATAAACCCCACGCGCTCATAGCTTGCCCGCGCGCGGGTGTTGTAGTCGTTGACATAGAGGCTGGTGATTGGCGCGTGGGCCTGGGCCAGAACCACAACGGCCGCCATGTACCCGGCACTGAGGCCTGTCCCCCGGTACTGCGGGTTCAGCCACACCCCTTGCACCTGTGTGGCGTGCCGGGTGACTGCACCGAGATCGGCCTTGAAGATGATCTCGCCATGGGGTTCATCATGGCTGAAGGAATATCCGTGGCTGATGAGCCAGGCAACGCGGCGACGGTAGCTTTCGGCACCGCCAAGAAACGGCGAGTAACCTACTTCTTCCTCAAACATGGCGGCGGCAGCGGCCAGGATCTCGCTGAACTGCCCGCTCCTACTCACGGTAAGGGCCGGGTTCGGCTCCACCAGTGGAGCCCCGGAAATGGTCAACAGGGGCTGATTGGCGCGGATTTCCTGGGCCGAAATTCCCGCCTTGTGCAACACATCCATCAAGGCAAGTGTGGCCTCGGCCGGCCCAAAAATGGAGGCATGCGGCTGCCAGTGGTCAACAATCCACTGGCCAAAATACGTGGCGTGCTCGGCCGTTGCTTCGACGGGCACCACATTGGAACCTACCCAACAAGCGGCGGCCAGGCTTACGCCGTCGTCCTTAAAGATGCCCAACATGACGGCCCCCGGAAAGGCGGGCACGGCACTGTTGCTTTGCTCGATGAGCGAATCGACAAACACGTTTGCCACTCGATCTCGTGCTATCAAGCGCCGGAGCGCGTCCGTGTCCGTGTGGACCAGGACGCGCACCGGCAGCTGGGGCGGCGCCTTAGGAAACGCTAACCACGGGGCCACCTTGGAGAGTCGCGTCATCGGCATCGGACTCCATCTGTTCGGCTAGTTTCATGGCTTCTTCAATGAGTGTCTCAACAATTTGGTCTTCGGGAACAGTCTTGATGACTTGTCCCTTCACAAAGATCTGTCCCTTGCCGTTTCCGGAGGCCACGCCAAGGTCTGCTTCGCGGGCTTCGCCAGGTCCGTTGACCACGCAACCCATAACGGCGACGCGCAAGGGAACTTCCATCCCCTCAAGGCCGGTGGTGACTTCTTCGGCCAGTTTGTACACATCCACTTGGGCGCGGCCACAGGAGGGACAGGAAACAATTTCAAGCTTGCGGGGGCGCAGATTCAGCGACTGCAGGATCTGATTGCCAACCTTGATTTCCTCCACCGGCGGGGCGGACAGTGACACACGAATGGTGTCACCAATGCCCTTGGAGAGCAGGGCACCAAAAGCAACGGCCGACTTGATGGTGCCCTGGAAGGCTGGGCCCGCTTCTGTGACGCCCAGGTGCAAGGGCCAGTCGCCCTGCTCGGCGAGCATTTCATACGCTGCCACCATGATGACGGGGTCATTGTGCTTGACGGAGATTTTGAAGTCGTGGAAGCCGTGCTCCTCAAACAAGGACGCCTCCCACACGGCGGACTCCACCAATGCCTCAGGTGTTGCCTTGCCGTACTTTTTCATGATGCCCGGCTCCAAGGAACCAGCGTTGATGCCGATGCGGATTGACGTTCCGTGGTCCTTGGCGGCCCGGGCGATCTCCTTGATCTGGTCATCAAACTTGCGAATGTTCCCGGGGTTCACGCGCACCGCTGCACAGCCAGCTTCAATGGCCGCAAAAACATACTTGGGCTGGAAGTGGATGTCGGCAATGACAGGAATCTGTGACTTGCGGGCAATGATGGGCAACGCGTCGGCATCATCCTGCGACGGGCAGGCCACACGCACAATGTCACAACCGGACGCAGTTAATTCAGCAATCTGCTGCAACGTTGCGTTGATGTCAGTGGTGGGAGTGGTGGTCATAGACTGCACGCTGATGGGCGAGTCAGAGCCAACACCTACCGGGCCGACCTTGATCTGCCGGGTTTTACGTCGGGGGGTAAGCACCGGCGGGGGCAGTGGCGGCATTCCGAGACTGACGGAGGTCAAAATAGGCTCCTTGGAGTTCATTTTCAAGTATTGCGGCACGGGCACCGGTGGTTGGCGCCGCTAAGGAATCTCGCAGTATCTACCATTGATTGTAGGCTTGATCCCCGCTTTTTGCGGACGAATGAGGTCTAGGCCACGTAGCCGCTGAGCTGGCCGATGGCAGGGTTCCAGGCAGAAATCTTCATGCCGGTGACGCCCCCGCCCGAGCACATTGGATCTTGTGCCAAAAGTTCACGCATGGCGGCTTCATCTGCTGCACGGAAAATCAGCAAGGCACCAGCACCGTCAAGATAGGGGCCCGAGGCGAGAACTACGTCAGCCTCAGCTTGACCAGCCAGCCACTGGCGGTGCGCGGGGCGGTGCTCCACGCGGGCAGCTTCAGCTTCAGGACCGTATACGTACTCAACAGCAAAAATAGACATGGATTCACCCTATAGCAGCAGAGCCTTTGTGACCGCAGCAACGCTGGCCGCCCACAACATTGAGGCCAGGGTGCCAATGATGAACCGTTCGCTGGCGGCAGGGGTGTCCTTGAGTTCCGGATACCTGCCCAGGCCCTTGATGGCCACCACGTAGGCGATAGCTACCGGCTGCCCGGAGAAGATTGCTACGGCCACGGCCGCGCGTTCCAAGAAACCTATGAGCAATCCGCCACGCAAAACGTCACCGCGCGGAACCTGAGCCGGCGTTTCCGGCACTGGAGTTTCCGGCACTGGAGTTTCCGGCACTGCGTTTTCCTGCGCCGGCGTTTCCGCTACACCGTCCGTACCGGATTCTGCGTCATCCACCGCCCGGATGGTTTTTGATTGGGCGGATTTGAGCAGCCCGGCTGTCACTGGCCACCCGCCGAGCACCGCAACAACAAGTGCCACGCCTATCCAAATTGCTTCCATGGGACCTCCCTGCACCAACGAATTCCCACGGCTGGGCGCTGGTACGACTGTGCTCTCTAAACTAGCCGGTGGCACTGACATTAAGGGCTTGTTGCGCCTGACTCAAAAGGAGAGACGCGGCCTCCCGCCCATTGTTTACCTCTTGGCGAGCAGAGCGCAGAATGGCCTTGCTGACGGCTTGCGGGCTGATACCCAGCTGCCGGGCCACGTCTTTCTGGGCAACACCGGGC
The DNA here is from genome assembly GCF_054511095.1 of Arthrobacter sp. TMN-49. Classification (NCBI taxonomy): domain Bacteria; kingdom Bacillati; phylum Actinomycetota; class Actinomycetes; order Micrococcales; family Micrococcaceae; genus Arthrobacter; species Arthrobacter sp. TMN-49. The sequence continues at coordinate 37,957 of NZ_JBTNDH010000012.1, forward strand.
GCGGCTGCCAGCGCGTCCAGTACCCGCCATTCGGCCGCAGACCTGCGCCTGACCACATCCCCTGCCAGAACGAGGACAGCCTCGGCGGCATCGAGCCATTTCGCGACCGACGCATATGGCGTCTTCGTGCACAGCGGCACGCGGTCACCCATTTTTTTTGCTGCGTCCACCGCTTCCCGGGCTGCCACAAAGGCGTCCCCGGACGCTTCACGAGAATTCTCCGGCAGGGGCAGGTCCACTGAACCGAGACCAATACCTATGTACCAGTCGCGTTCCCGAAGAACCCGCACCACCGCTTCAACAACGGCGCCAGGGTCCCCCATGACACCTTGAATTTCATCGCCCACTGAGCGCTCGAAAGGTAGCACGGTCTCAAGGTCAACCAGCAGACTCAGCAGCCGCGGAACTTTGTCGCCATGGCTGCGGCTGCCCCGCTGGTCAATAGTCAACACAAACATGAATAAACCATAATTGATTGTTTGTTAACTATCAACCATTTTGGGGTGTTGATTTGTGTGACTATCCCACGCGCGATGGGATCGGCTACCCGAAGAGGTTGACCGGTTTGACGATGTCTGCGTAGATCAGCAACGCACCCATGGCCATGAGCAGGATTGCCGCCGCGTACGTCACGGGCAACAGTTTGGCAATGTCGAAGGGCCCGGGATCCTTGCGCTTGAACACCTTGGCAACAGTGCGCCGCGCACCTTCATACAGCGCCCCGGCGACGTGTCCGCCGTCGAGCGGGAGCAGCGGAATCAAGTTGAAGACGAACAGGGCAAGGTTGACACCGGCCAAGAGACCAATCAAGGTCGCCGCTCGGGAGCTCAGCGGAATCTCTTCCATGGCGGCCACTTCACCAGCCACGCGCCCCACACCCACCACAGAGATGGGGCCGTTGGGATCCCGCGGCTCGGAGCTAAACGCCGCCTGGGCCACGCCGACGAGCTTTTGCGGAAGCTGGAAAACGACTCCGCCAATCTGGGTAATGTTGTGCCCCACGGCCGGGAGAACGGCCGACGCCGGTTCTCGCACCATGGCTGTGCTGGGGCCAATACCCAAGAACCCGGCCTGCACGGTGACTGTGGTGCCGTCGGCATCCACCTTGGCCATGCCGTTGGCGTCAATGACGGGCCGCGCAGTCAGTACGGGGGTGATGGTGGTGGTGATGGTTTCCCCGCCACGGACGTAGACCAGGGGAACAGTCTTACCGGCCGACGCGCGGACCGAGTCCGTGAACGCGGTCCAATCGGTTATTTCCTTGCCGTCGAAGGACGTGACCGTGTCTCCCGGCCGCAACCCCGCGGCAGCGGCGGGAGTCTTGGTGCAGTTTTTTAGGTCCGTGGGTGCCGGTTCACCAAAAGCCACCTGGCAAGCGTTGACCTCCGCCAAGGTGGTGGTGGCCTGGGCGGTGCCAAAGCCCATCAACAACACGCCCATGAGCACCACCCCAATGAGCAGGTTCATGAAGGGTCCACCGAGCATGATGGTGATCTTTTTCCACACGGGAAGCTTGTAGAACACCCTATTCGCGTCCTCCGGCCCCACTTCCTCGTGCGCAGAACTGCGCGCCTCGCTGGCGATGGTCTGGAACATGCCCGTACTGGACGGACGGACACTGCCGTCGGTCGGGTTCGGCGGGTACATTCCGACCATGGCAATATAGCCGCCGGCCGGAATGGCCTTGACGCCGTACTCCGTTTCGCCCTTTTTCTTGGACCACAGCGTGGGCCCAAACCCGATCATGTACCGGGTGACGCGGACGTTGAACAGCTTCGCGGGCAGCAGATGGCCCACCTCGTGCAAGGCGATGGAGAGGGCGATCCCAACGGCCACGAAGACCACTCCGCCAATGAAAAGCAATACAGTCACAATTTACTTTCTTCTACCGATGGTTCTCAGCCCTTAGTGGCCAGCACCTGATGGGTCCGCGCGCGCGCCCACACTTCAGCTTCCAACACGGATTCGAGCGTCAGCTGCGAACTGGGTGTGTGTTCACTGAGAACTTGCGCAATCGTGTCCACAATATCCAAAAAGCCTATCTCGCCGGCATGGAATGCATGGACAGCTTCCTCATTGGCCGCGTTGTAGACGGCCGGGCAGGTACTCCCCCGCCGCGCAGCCTCCTTGGCAAGTTCGACGGCGGGAAACGCCACGTTGTCCAGTGGCTCAAACGTCCAGGAAGTTGCCTTGCTCCAGTCACACGGCGCAGTAGCCCCGGGAACCCGTTCGGGCCAACCCAACCCCAAAGCTATGGGCAGGCGCATATCCGGAGGCGAAGCCTGGGCCATGGTGGAACCGTCGGTGAATTGCACCATGGAGTGCACCACAGACTGCGGATGCACCACTGCCTCAATGCGGTCAAGGGGAACATCGAAGAGCAGGTGCGCCTCGATGACTTCCAAACCCTTGTTGACCAGTGTGGCCGAGTTGGTGGTGACCATCAGGCCCATGTCCCAGGTGGGGTGTTTGAGCGCCTGGGCCGGTGTCACATCGGCCAACTCCTCGCGGCTGCGGCCACGGAACGGCCCCCCGGAGGCCGTCACAATCAATTTGTCCACCTCGGCGGCAGTGCCTGATCGCAACGCCTGGGCCAAGGCGGAATGCTCGGAATCCACGGGCACCAACTGCCCAGGTGACGCAGCGTCTTTTACCAAGGCGCCGCCCACAATGAGAGATTCCTTGTTGGCCAGCGCCACTATGGCGCTGGTGCCCAAGGCGGCCAACGTAGGGGCCAAACCAATGGAGCCGGTAATGCCATTGAGCACAACGTCGGCGGCCTCGGCGGTTCCCGCACCCCATGCGGCGATCTCAGTGGACGCGTCCGGGCCGGTGACAATCGTCGGCGCGAAGCCTGCCAAGCCAGCAGCAGCGGCAGAAGAGTCGATCAGGGCACGCAAGGTCCCGGCGTCGTCCGTGGCAGTTCCCACGGCGAGCACCTTCAGCTGGACTGCCTGCTGCGCCAGTAGCTCCAAGTTGCCGCCACCGGCGCTCAGGGCAGTCACGCTGAAGCGCGGACTGCCCGCTGCAAGGGTTGCGTGTTCGATCACGTCAATCGCCTGAGTGCCGATTGAACCTGTTGAGCCGAGGATGATCACTTTACGATGCGCCATGGCTACCAGTATTCCGCACTTGGGACGCACCAGCGGCTTTATCGTGGGAAGAACTGGATGGGCCCCGGTTCCGAGGGTCCCAGGATCAAGACGCGCCAGCGGCTTTATCATGGGAGGAGCCGGATGGGCCCCCGGTTCCGAGGGCCCCAGGATCAAGACGCGCCAGCGGCTTTGTCTCGGGAGGAGCCGGGGACTACCAGAGTCCGCGCCCGGTGACAGCGTGGCGAATACTGCGAATCGCCACAAGAAGCTGCTCTTGCTGCTCCACGGTCAAGGGGTCAAAAATTGTCTCGCGCACCATGGTTACGTGCCCCGGGGCAGCACTGCGGACCTTTGCCCAGCCGGCTTCCGTCAAGGAAATTTCCTGACCACGACCATCGGAACTGGCGGCGCAACGGCCCACGAGCCCTCTGGCCTCCATGCGCCGGAGCAAGTGTGAAACCCTTGAACGCTCCCACGCCAGTATCGCCGCCAAGTCGCTTGACCGCACACCTTCCGGCGGCGCCTCCGAAACGGCTGCAAGGATGGCGAACTCCCCGCCCGAAACACTCGAGTCTTGACTGAGCTGGCGGTCGATGGCGCGGGGAAGGCCAATGGTGAACTCCCGCAGCTCCAGCCACAGCTCCCGTTCGTGCGCGCTAAGCCAGCGTGGCTCGACGGCGGCTTCTGCGGTGGCGTCTGCCGTGGTTTCTGGTGTACCCATGACGTCCCTCAATAGTTGTTAGGCAGTAGTTGACATATCAAGTATGTCTGGTTCGCGCTAGAAACATCAAGTTTTAGTTGACGCGTCACCTATCTGAGGTGGCGGATTATCAATGTCAAGGAGAAATGCGCATGCCCAAGATCGCCATCGTCACCGGTTCCACCCGCCCCGGCCGCAACAACACAGGCGTTGCGGAGTGGGTTTTGGCCCAAGCCCAGCTCCGTGAAGATGCTGACTACGAATTGGTCGACATTGCCGATTTCAACCTGCCTATCCTAGATGAGGCCTACCCGGCCGCATACCAGAACTACCAGAACGACCACACCAAGGTCTGGGCTGCCAAGATGAACGAGTTCGACGGGTACATTTTCATCACCGGCGAATACAATCACTCGGTTCAGCCCGCGCTGGCCAACGCCATCTCTTACTTGAACGTTGAGTTCAACAACAAGGCTGCCAGCATGGTCGGCTACGGCTCAGCTTACGGTGCCCGAGCCATCGAGCACCTGCGCGGCATGCTCTCCGAGCTCCAGGTTGCCCACGTTCAGAAGACGGGCATGTTCTCCTTATTCACCGACTTTGAGAACTTCTCCACTTTCAAGCCCACAGAACTCCAGGCCGCCTCCGTTGCCCCCATGTTCGACCAGCTGGTTTCTTGGACGCACGCCATGAAGGCTGTCCGCGAGGGCGCCCTGGCAACTGTCTAAGCTGCCGCCCCGACGCTCTCGCAGCAATGGTGTAGTTTTGCCGAACGCTCTCGCACTTGCTGCGAGAGCGTTCAGCAATTAATGACCATTGCTGCGAGAGCGTCACGAAAAAATTGACCACTACTGCGAGAGCGTCTGAAGGGTTAAAGGCCGGCGCGGCGCAGGGTCTGCTGGGCGTGCAACAAAATCGGGCCGTCGACCATCTGGCCCTTGAAGGCAAAAACACCTGTTCCGGCGGAGTCGGCGGCAGCCAGAAGTTCCGCCGCGGCTGCCACGTCTTCGGCGCTGGGTCGGTAGGCGTCGCGGATCACAGCAACCTGGGACGGATGGATGCAAGCCTTGGCCCCAAAGCCGCTGGCAACTGCGTCCTCAGACTCAGCGACCAGCCCGTCAAGGTCGGCAAAGTCCGCGTAGATGGAGTCGATGGCCACCTTCCCGGCCGCGCCCGCCGCCAGCAGCAGCTGCGAGCGCGCATGGGTTGCCACTGCCCGGTATTTGCCGGCAGCGGGACCGGCGGCGAAGCGGCTGGAGGTCCCGCCCAAGGATGCCACCAGGTCTTCGGCCCCCCACATCAGGGCAACAACATTGGGCAGTTGCGCCAGGGCTGGCGCCGCCAGGATGCCTGCGGCCGTTTCACACAGGGCCACCACGTTGTATTTTGCGAGCGCCGCGATGGCGTGGGGATCGGCCGCTTTGGCCACCATGATGGTGTTGACGTTGCTCAGGGCCAAGGATGCCAAGTCCAGACGGCTGTCCTCTGTGCCTAAGGCGTTGATGCGCACGATGGTGGTTGCCGGATCCAGCGCACTGGTGGCTATATTCTCGCGCGCTCTGGCCTTGGCCCCTGGCGCTACGGCGTCTTCCAAGTCCAGAATGACGGCGTCGGCCCGGTCAGCGGCCTTGCCGAATCGTTCAGGCCTGTCGGCCGGGGCGAAGAGCAGCGCCGGTCCCATGGTGAAATTTTTGCGCACGGAAATGGTGGGCTCCTTCTCTAAGCTGTCACGGGGGCTGGCTCGCTGGTGGGCAGGAGCAAAAACAGTGCTGTCCTGCTCGCTTTTCCAACCACGACGCCGGATTGGTTGCGTCCGGTGTGTTCCATGGTCACGATACCTTGACCGGGGCGTGAGGCGGACAGCCGTTTTTCACTCACCACCGTGTCGGTGTACAGGGTGTCGCCGTGAAACAGCGGGTGCGGGAAGGAAATGTCAGTCATGCCCAGCTGCGCCACGATGGTGCCCTGGGTCAGTTGCGCCACCGACTGGCCCACCATGGTGGCCAGGGTGAACATGGAATTCATGAGGCGCTGGCCAAAGGGCTGCTCGGCACTCCACGCCGCGTCCAGGTGCAGGGCCTGGGTGTTCATGGTCATGGTGGTGAACAGGACGTTGTCCGTTTCTGTCATGGTGCGCCCGGGCCTGTGTTGGTACACGGCGCCCAGCTGGAGCTCCTCAAAGAACAGTCCGCGCTGGGTGACTACTATGGGCGCCTGCGCTCTCGGGAATCCTGCGTGACCCTCATTCATACGTTGTCCACATCATGCATCTCCACATTCAGTGGCGCGCCCGTGGCCGCCACAATCTCTGCCACGCTGACCTCTGGCGCCAATTCCTTCAGCACCAGCCCCTCCGGTGTCACCTCAATGACGGCCAGATCGGTAACTATGAGGTCAACGCAGCGTTTCCCTGTCAACGGCAGCGTACACGCCCGCACAATTTTGGGGTTGCCATCCCTGTCCAGGTGTTCCATCATGACGATGAGCTTCTTGGCACCAAACACCAGGTCCATGGCACCGCCCATGCCCTTGACCATCTTGCCCGGAATCATCCAGTTCGCCAGGTCGCCGTTCTCGGCAACCTGCATGGCCCCCAGCACTGCCACGTCGACGTGGCCCCCGCGCACCATGCCAAAGGACAGGGCCGAGTCGAAGAACGCGGCCCCCTTGTTCACCGTCACTGTTTCCTTGCCGGCATTGATCAGGTCGGGGTCGACGTCGGCCTCTGCAGGGTAGGGGCCTGTGCCCAGTATCCCGTTCTCCGAGTGCAACACCACCTCCACCCCGGCGGGGATGAAGTTCGGTATCAAGGTGGGCATGCCAATCCCCAGGTTCACGTACTGCCCGTTGTGTAGTTCCTGTGCCACCCGAGCGGCGAGCTCATTGCGTGTCAGTGCCATTCTCATGCCTCCTGTGCTGTTGCAACGGTCCGCTTTTCGATGCGCTTTTCGCTGCCCGGTGTGCCGGCCGGGACGTGAACGACGCGTTGGACGAAGATCCCGGGGACATGCACGTGTTCGGGGTCCAGCTCGCCTAGTTCGACGAGTTCTTCCACCTCGGCAATGGTGATGCGTCCCGCCATGGCGCAGAGCGGGTTGAAGTTCATTGCCGTGGCATGGAAGACCAGGTTGCCGTGGCGGTCACCCTTCCACGCGTGCACCAGCGCAAAATCCGGGGTGAGGGATTCCTCCAGCACAAACTCCGCGTCCCGGAACGTGCGCACCTCCTTGGCGGGCGAGGCGATGGCGACTCCCCCAGCGCCGTCGTACTTGCGCGGCAGGCCACCCTCACTGACCTGGGTGCCCACGCCGGCGGCCGTGTAGAACGCCGGGATGCCGGCCCCTCCAGCCCGCAACTTTTCGGCGAGCGTGCCTTGCGGGGTGAGTTCAACTTCCAGTTCCCCGGCCAGGAATTGCCGGGCGAATTCCTTGTTCTCCCCCACGTAGGAGGAGACGGTGCGCCGGATGCGGCCATCCCGGAGCAGGATGCCCAAGCCCCAGTCGTCCACGCCGCAATTGTTGGAGATGGTTTCCAGCTCTGAGGTCCCGGCACTGTGCAGGGCCGCGATGAGCGCCACGGGGATGCCGCACAACCCAAACCCGCCCACGGCCAGGGACGCTCCGTGGTGGATGTCGTGGATGGCTGCGGCCGGGGATGCGACTACTTTGTTGATCATGGCGGATTACCTTTCACTTTGGTGATCACGTGGACCAGCAGCGGGCTTAGAGGCCCAGTTCCCTGGCTATGAGCATCAGCTGGACTTCCGTGGTGCCTTCTCCGATCTCCAGGATCTTCGAATCCCGGTAATGGCGGGCCACGGGGAATTCGTTGATGAACCCGTAACCGCCAAAGACTTGAGTGGCGTCCCGGGCGTTGTCCATGGCCGCCTCACTTGCTGTCATCTTAGCTATGGCCGCCTCAGTCTTGAAGGGCTTGCCGGCAAGCATGCGTGCGGCGGCGTCGTAGTAGGCCAGACGGGCCAGGTGGGCGCGGGCCTGCATGCGGGCAATCTTGAACGAGATGCCTTGGTAGTGGCCAATATTGTGGCCGAACGCGCTGCGTTCCTTGGCGTAGCGGGTGGCCTCGTCGACACATCCCTGGGCGCTTCCGGTGGCGAGGGCAGCGATGGCGATCCTACCCTCATCCAAAATGGACAGGAAGTTCGCGTAGCCGCGGCCACGCTCCCCCAACAAGTTTTCTTCCGGCACCCGGGCATTGACGAACGTCAAGGGGTGCGTGTCGGAGGCGTTCCAGCCCACCTTGTTGTAGGGCTTCTCCACAGTGAAGCCCGGTGTCCCGTTGGGCACCAGGATGGTGGAGATTTCCTTCTTCACGGATCCGTTGGCCCGTTCGGAGGTGCCCGTCACGGCGGTGACAGTGACGAATTGGGTGATGTCCGTGCCCGAGTTGGTGATGAACTGCTTGTTGCCGTCAATCACCCATTCACCATTCTCCAGGCGCCCCTTGGTGGTCGTGCCCCCGGCGTCCGATCCGGCGTCGGGCTCGGTCAGGCCAAAACCGGCCAACGCCTGGCCCGAGGTCAGCGACGGCAGCCACTGCTCCTTTTGCGCCTGCGTGCCGAAGCGGTGCACGGGCATGGCGCCGAGCGAAACACCCGCCTCGAGGGTGATGGCCACCGACTGATCCACCCGGCCCAACTGTTCCAGGGCCAGGGCCAGGGCAAAGTAGTCGCCGCCCATGCCGCCAAACTCCTCCGGGAAAGGCAGACCAAAGAGGCCCAACTCCCCCATCTTCGCCACCACCTCGTAGGGGAAGGAGTGCTCCTGGTCGTGTTTGGCAGCCACGGGGGCCACCTCGTTGTCGGCAAAGTCCCTGACCATGTCGCTGAGGTCCTGGTACTCGTCATTGAGTTCAAAATTTGGCACGTTATTCCCCTTCAGGGCTGTGTGTAGTTGCAACAGATTCATCGGGCACCACTGTGGCCACCACTTGATCGGCCTTGACCAGCGACCCCACAGCCACACTGATGTGGGCTGTGCCGGCAATGGCGGCCACCAGCTGGTGTTCCATCTTCATGGCCTCCACGCCGAGAAGCACCGTGCCGGCCGCCACCTTGTCGCCCGTACTGACATTGAGCACTGTGACGGTGCCGGGCATGGGGCTGCGCACGTGCGGGTCCGCCGACGCTCCCTCACGTTCCAGGCCGGCCAGCATGCGCGCCAGGGCCTCGTCGCGGTGCAGCAGCTCCACCGAGGCGCCCCACCCGGCGCTGCCCAGAAACACAGTGCTTCCATGAACCGCTGTCCGGTAGTGGCGTGGTTCGCCGTCCCACAGCATCTCGAGTCGACCATCCTTGGCGGCAACGAGCACGGCCTGATGATCCCGGGTTTCGCCGCTGACCTGGACGACGCCGGTCCCCTCAGTACCGCTGACCGTCACCACCGCCGCCCGGTCGGGGCCAGCCCACGTGCTGCGCCACGGCGCTGGATCGCCCAGCCGCCAACCGTCAGTTCTCAGCCAGGGTGACGCCGGAGCCTGCGCCGGGCCACACCGTGCCATGAGGGCCGCTGCGGCATAGTCGCCAGCATCCAGCGCCCGGAACGAAAGTTCCGGCAGTTTCCGCTCGATCAAGGTGGTGTCCAGCCGGCCGGCCTGCACGTCGGGGTCGGCCAGGAGCAGGCGCAGGTACTCCACATTGGTGGAAACCCCCAGCACCACATAGTCGCTCAGCGCCTCATCCAAGCGGGCAAGGGCCTGAGCCCTGTCGGCGCCCCAGGCGATGACCTTTGAAAGCATGGGGTCGTAGTTTGAGGAGATGTCCAGCCCGTCCAGCAGGGAGCTGTCAACCCGAATCCCCTCCCGCAAAGCCACCGATTCGTCCAGACCAGCCACGGTCCCTGCCGATGGCAGGAAGCCGTGGGCGGGGTTTTCGGCGTAAACCCGGGCCTCCGCTGCATGGCCCTCAAGGGTCACGGCCGGCTGGGCGAAGGTGAGCGACTCCCCGGCAGCTATGCGCACCTGCCACTGCACCAAATCCAGCGGCTCCCCGTCCACCCGGGCCACCATTTCCGTGACGGGGTGTTCCACCTGCAGGCGGGTGTTCATCTCCATGAAGAAGAACTCTTCGGGACGGTCGTTGGAGACCAGGAACTCCACCGTGCCGGCGCCTGTGTAGTTCACACTGGCCGCCGCGGCGCAGGCTGCGGCCCCGATGCGTTCCCGGGTGGCGCCGTTGTCGGCCAGGGATTCCAGCAGCGGCGACGGCGCTTCCTCAATGACCTTCTGGTGGCGCCGCTGCAAGGAGCATTCCCGCTCGCCTAGGTGAACCACGTTGCCGTAATTGTCGGCGAGAATCTGCACCTCAATGTGGCGGGGGTTGGCCACCAGCCGCTCCAAGAACAAGGTGTCATCACCAAAGGCACTGGCCGCTACTCGGCGGGCAGTGGCCAAGGCTGCAGGTAGTTCTTCGGCGGAGAACACGCTGTGCATGCCCTTGCCGCCACCGCCGGCCGAGGGCTTGATGAGCAGCGGAAACCCAATCTCCCTCGCCGCAGCCACCAGATCCGTATCGCTGAGACCCGGCCGGGAAATGCCCGGCACCACGGGGACCCCGGCCGTTGACACGTGGTTTTTGGAGCGAATCTTGTCGCCCATGATGTTCAGTGCCTCAACGTTGGGGCCCATGAACGTGATGCCCTCCGCCGCGAGCGCCCGCGCAAACTCAAGGTTCTCGGCGAGGAATCCGTAGCCGGGGTGGACGGCCTGGGCACCAGATGCGCGGCAGGCAGCCACAATGGCCGCAATGTTAAGGTAACTTTCACTCGCCGCTGCGGGCCCGACGCACAGCGCCTGGTCGGCCTCACGCACGTGGCGGGCCCCGGCGTCGGGCTCGGAATAGATGGCGACGGAACGGATGCCCAGGCCCTTGAGGGTGCGGATCACGCGGCACGCAATCTCGCCGCGGTTGGCCACCAGGACTGTGGTGAACAAGGGGGCGCCAGAATCGGGTTTCATGCGTGGCTCACATTCTGAACAGGCCGAAGGAGGTCTCCGGCAGTGGGGTCCGGGCGCAGACGTCCAGGGCCAGGCCCAGGACCGTGCGCGTGCTGGCCGGGTCAATGACGCCGTCGTCCCACAGGCGGGCGGTGGAATAGTAGGGGCTGCCCTGATCGTCATATTGGGCCAGGATGGGGGCCTTGAACGTCTTTTCAGCTTCGGCCGGCCATTCCTGCCCGCGCTGTTCGTGCTGCTCACGTTTCACCGTGGCCAGCACCGACGCGGCCTGGTTGCCGCCCATTACGGAGATCCGCGCGGCCGGCCACATCCACAGAAACCGCGGGCTATAGGCCCGCCCGCACATGGAGTAGTTGCCCGCACCAAACGAGCCGCCCACGATCACCGTCAGCTTGGGCACCCGGGCGGTGGCGACGGCGGTGACCATTTTTGCGCCGTGCTTGGCGATCCCGCCGTGCTCGTAGTCCTTGCCCACCATGAAGCCGTTGAGGTTTTGCAGAAAGATCAACGGGATGCCGCGCTGATCGCACAGTTCAATGAAGTGGGCGCCCTTCAGCGCCGATTCGCTGAACAGCACACCGTTGTTCGCCACGATGCCCACGGGGTGGCCGTGCAGGGTGGCGAATCCCGTGACAAGCGTGGTGCCGTAGTTCTTCTTGAACTCATGGAATTTGCTACCGTCCACCAGACGGGCAATCACCTCGCGAATGTCATAGGGGGTGTTCAGGTCGGTGGGGACTGCCCCATACAACTCCTCCGGGTCCGCCGCCGGGACGCTGGATTCCGCCACCGCCCAGGCCGGGGCGGGGTTCGGCGGGAGCGTGGCCACAATGTCGCGAACAATGGCCAGCGCGTGCTCGTCGTTCTCTGCCAAATGGTCAACAACGCCGGAGATGCCCGCATGGACCTCACCGCCGCCCAGTTCCTCGGCCGTGACAATCTCACCAATGGCGGCCTTCACCAACGGCGGCCCGCCCAGGAAGATGGTGCCTTGGTTGCGCACAATGACAGTTTCATCGCTCATGGCCGGCATATAGGCCCCGCCTGCCGTGCAGGAACCGAGAACCGCTGCGATCTGCGGAATTTTCCGTGCAGACAGTTGTGCCTGATTGAAGAAGATCCGGCCAAAGTGCTCCTTGTCCGGGAACACCTCATCCTGTTTGGGCAGAAAGGCGCCGCCGGAATCCACCAGGTATATGCATGGCAGCCGGTTTTCTAGGGCAATCTCCTGGGCGCGCAAGTGTTTTTTCACGGTGAGCGGGTAGTAGGTGCCGCCCTTGACGGTGGCGTCGTTGCACACGATCATGACGTGGCGTCCCTGCACCAGCCCGATGCCCGCGATCACACCTGCCCCGGGGGACGCGCCGTCGTACAGGCCGTGCGCGGCAAGCGGGGCAACCTCCAGGAAGGGGCTGCCATCATCTAGCAGGCGGTCCACCCGCTCCCGAGGCAACAATTTGCCGCGTGCCACATGGCGCTCGCGTGACTTTTCGGGGCCCCCGCGCGCGGTTTCACGCAGCACGTCCCGCAGTTGGGCCACCAGCTCACGCTGCTGGGCATCGTTGCGGGCATAGGCCTCTCCCGCTGGCTCCACCCGGCTCTGCAAAGTCTCCATCGACCCCTCATCCGCTACACTTAGTTAATAGTCACTAACTGAGTTTCAGGTTAGTCTGTCAATTCTGTGATGTCCAGCACAGGGGAAGATTCGATGCAGCACATAACCACGACCCGCACCCAGGCCAAGGCCAACCGCCGCTCGGTGCTGCTCAACTCTGCCGCCACCTTGTTTGCCCAGCGTGGCTTCAGCGGCGTGTCCATTGAGGATCTGGGGGCCGCAGCTGGAGTGAGCGGGCCGGCCGTGTACAGGCATTTCAGCGGTAAACAAGCGCTGCTCGGTGCCCTGCTGGTCGGCGTGAGTGAGGATTTGCTGGCAGGTGGGCGCGCCGTACTTGTCTCCGCGCCCGACGTCGATGCCTCCCTGCGCGCCCTTGTCGCCTTCCACGTCGATTTTGCCCTGAGCAAACCGGACATCATTCGAGTCCAGGATCGGGATCTGGATTCGCTCAGCGCGCAAGACAGGGCCGCCGTGCGGTCCCTGCAGCGCGCCTATGTTGAGCTGTGGGTGGATGCCCTGGGCAAACTGCACCCGGAACGAGATCACGCAGTGCGCCGGTTGCAGGCCCAAGCCGTTTTTGGCTTGATCAACTCCACACCGCACAGCCTGCGCGTCAACGGACGCAGTGCGGACGCGGCAACGGCCAGGGCCGTGCTAGAAGCCATGGCGTGGGCCGGGCTGAGCGTTTCCCCGGCCATCTAGGCGGCGTTTGTCATGCCTGGCTAGTCACGTGGCTGCGGGTGCGCTTCACTGGCAGTCGATGATGCGCAGCTCTGTCACTGGCGCCACGTCCGCTATGAACGGTGCGCACAAACAAAGGGGACGGCTCGAATCTCGCCGCGCACCGCACCGGGCTTGCTCTGTTCGTCGTGTTGTCCGTGCCCGGCACAAAACACAAGCGCCGGGAGTCCCGGCGCTTGTGTGTTTGATGAGTTGGACAGGGAACTAGTGCGCTGCCATGCCTCCGTGATGGCCTTCAGCGTGCTCATGCATGCTCGGCTGCAGTGCCATGACTCCGGCAATCACCGCCACACCTCCAGCGATCCATGAAGTCCATGTCGCGGCCGAATGTGCTGTGTAGCCGGCCAGCCATGGGGAGACAAACAGCAGTGCGCCAAGGGCTATCTGAACCCATTCAGCCACCGGCTGCCCGGGGTTCATCAGATTCCAAACGCCCGTGACCATCAGCAGTACGCCGCACCCAATCATCATGACCATGGAACTACCTTGCTGCGTTGTCCACAGTGTAGACAATGCGGCGAAAAGACCTGCCGCCACAGCAACAAAGTCTTGCCAGCGATTCCACCTCTTCATTGATACCAGCCTCCTTATGAGTTGGCTCCCAACGTGGGGGTCACTACTAAATATACGTCTGTCCCGGCGTCGTATCCATAGCAATCATGTTGCAGTGGTGTCCCATTTCAGCCCAACACCAGCCCCATCGCAGGATCGGCCATCATGGCACCCACCTCGGCCAGGAAGCGTGAGCCTTGTTCGCCGTCGACCAGCCGGTGGTCAAAGGACAGGCTCAGTGTCATGACCTGGCGCAAAGCAACCTCGCCCTGGTATTCCCACGGTGTCCGGCGCACGGCTCCCAGCGCCAAAATGCCCGCCTCACCCGGATTCAGGATCGGTGTCCCGGCGTCGATGCCAAACACGCCAATGTTGGTGATGGAGAAGGTGCCACCGGCCAAGTCACCGGGCGAAGTCTTCCCAGCCCGCGCAGTTTCCGCCAGCTCACCCAAGGCCACGGCCAGCCCGCGCAAGCCCAGTTGCTGCGCGTCCTTGATGTTGGGCACCAGCAACCCCCGCGGCGTGGCTGCGGCGATGCCAAGGTTGAGGTAGTTGTAGGCCACCACTTCCTGCTGCGCCGCATCCCAACGCGTATTCAGGGCCGGGTGCCGGGCCACCGCCAGGCTCACCGCCTTCGCCGCGAGCGTCAAGGGGGTGAGTTTGAGACCGGCAAATTCCTTCATGCCGCGCAGCTTCGCCAGAAAGTCCATGCCGGCCGTAACGTCCACTGTCAGGAACTCGGTGACGTGCGGTGCCGTGAAGGCGCTCTCCACCATGGCCGCCGCCATGAACTTCCGCACCCCCTTGATGGGCGTGCGCACCTCCCGGGCCCCTGTATGTGCCACGTTTGAGGCGGCCGACGGCGGTTCCTGCACAGCTGTCGCGGAACCGTTCGCGTGGTCCCCTGCAAAGGAGAGGACATCTTCACGAGTGATCAACCCCCGCTCCCCCGAACCCACCAGGGTTGAAAGCTCAATCCCTTTATCCCGTGCCAGCTTCCGTACTGGCGGAGTAGACCGTGGCCGCTCCCCTTGAATAAGTCCGCTGGCGTTCCCCAACGTGGCAGTAGCGGCGGGGGCAGTAGTGACCGGGGCCGGGGCGGCAGCGGCAGCGGCAGCGGCGGCAGTAGGGGCAGCGGCAGAGGCGGCGAATACCCGTGCCCGGCGGGTGGGTCGTTTGGACGACTCCGGATCGGCCCCATACCCAACAAGCGTAGGAACCCGCTTTGGCGCGGGGTCGGTGTCGGGCGCGTCGGTTGCTGTCCCCGCCACGTCGAAGGCGATGATCACCTCGCCCACGTCGACCATGGTGCCGGGGGCATGGGTGATGGCCGTGACAACACCGGCATAGGGTGAGGGCAGTTCCACCACGGCCTTGGCTGTTTCCACTTCACCGAGGACCTGGTTCAGCGTCACTGTGTCGCCAACTGCCACGTGCCAGCTGACGATCTCGGACTCGGTGAGGCCCTCGCCCAGGTCGGGGAGCTTAAATTCTGCAATCATGGTCATCCTTCCAGCCCCGTGAGGGAGTTGGGGCGGCCCAAGGCGCGGTCCACGCCGTCGAGCATGCGGTCAAGATCGGGTAAGTGGTGCTTCTCAAGCTTGGAGGGCGGGTATGGAATATCGAACCCTGTGACGCGCACCGGCGCCGCCTCAAGGTAGTTGAAACAGCGTTCGGTCATGGCAGCGGCAATTTCGGCGCCCAGGCCCAGCGTTTCGGAGGCCTCGTGCGTGATGACAAGGCGCCCCGTCCGGCGCACGGATTCCTCCAACGGGCCGTAGTCGATGGGTGAGAGCGACCGCAGATCGATCACCTCGATGGAGATACCGTCCGCGTCGGCGGCACGGGCGGCGTCCAGGGCAGTTGCCACCAGCGGGCCGTAGCTCACCAGGGTGACGTCGGTGCCGGGGGCTACCACGCGGGCGGCCCCCATGGCCGGGGCCAAAGCCAGGTCGGCGTCAAGATCCACCTCGCCCTTGCTGTGATAGCGGCGCTTGGGTTCAAAGAAGAGCACGGGGTCGTCACAGGCGATGGCTTGACGCAGCAGCGTGTACGCGTCCTGCGGGTTGGCGGCGCTGACAACCCGCAGCCCGGAGGTGTGCACAAAATATGCTTCGGGTGACTCGGAGTGGTGTTCCGGGGAACCTATGCCGCCACCAAAGGGGACCCTGATGGTCAAGGGCATGCGCACCTGCCCGTGGGTGCGCATGTGCAACTTGGCCACCTGGGAGACGATCTGGTCAAAGCCGGGGTAGATGAAACCGTCAAACTGTATTTCACAGACGGGCCGGAAGCCACGGTAGGCCAGCCCCACGGCCGTGCCGATGATGGCCGATTCCGCCAGCGGGGTGTCGATGACGCGGTGGGAGCCAAAGTCCTTCAGCAACCCGTCGGTCACCCTGAATACGCCGCCGAGCGTGCCAATGTCCTCGCCCAGCAGCACCACCTTGGGGTCCTCGTCCATGGCCCTGCGCAGCCCGGCGTTGATGGCTTGGGTCAGTGTCAGAGTGCTCATGCGAGGTTTCCTTCCGCAACGGTGGTTCCGGCAGTGGCCCCGGCAAAGCCTGCCAGATACCGTTGGTAGTGATCGCGCTGCCGGTCCAGGATGGGGTGCTCGCTCGTGTACACGTTGTCAAAGATTGTCATCGGCTCGGGGTCCGGCATGCCTATGCACCCTGCCCTCAGCTCGGAAGCCACGGCGTCAGCCTTCGCCGCGATTCGCGCCTCCGCACCGGCGTCGAGTGTTCCGCTGCCCATCAGGAGTGCCCGTATCCGGGCGATGGGATCCTTGGCACGCCATTCCTCAAGCTCGGCCCCTTCCCGGTAGCGGGTGGGATCATCGGCCGTGGTGTGTGGCCCCATACGGTAGGTGACGGCCTCGATGAAGCTGGGGCCACCGCCGCTGCGGGCCCTTGCCGCAGCCCACCGCGTTGCGGCAAGGACGGCCAGGACATCGTTGCCGTCAATGCGCAGGCTGGGGATGCCGTAGCCCGGCGCACGGCCGGCGATGGGAACGTGGGCTTGCAAACCCACGGGTTCGGAGATGGCCCAATGGTTGTTCTGGCAGAAGAAGACCACTGGCGCCTGGAAACTTGCGGCAAAGACCATGGCTTCGTGGACATCGCCCTGGCTGGTGGCACCGTCGCCCAGATAGGCGATGGAGAGCGACTCCTTGCCATCGATGGTCAAGCCCATGGCGTACCCGGTGGCGTGCAGGGTTTGAGCACCAATAATGATTTGCGGGGTGGCCATGTTGATCTCATGCGGGTCCCAGCCGGTGTTGGCGCTGCCCCGCCATGTGCTCATGATCCCGGTGAGATTGGCGCCGCGGCAGTAGGCAACACCGTTTTCGCGGTAGGTGGGGAACACAAAGTCCGCCGCTTCCAACGCCCGGATGGACCCAATCTGGGCCGCTTCCTGCCCCAGCATGGGTGGCCACAGAGCCAGCTGCCCTTGGCGTTGAAGTGCCGTCGCCTCAAAGTCGATGCGCCTGATGACCACCATGTCTTCGTACAAGCTGAGCAATTGCTCATCGTCGACGTCGGCCACGAACGGGGTGAGTTCCGTGTCCTGAACCCGCACGCCGTCGGCGGTGATGAGTTGGTGAATCACTGATTCTGTTGGTGATCCAAATTTGGCCGAAGTATCCAGCACGATGGTTCGCCTCCTTAGCGTTTTGCAGGCTCACAAACCGTCTACAAAATTGTTCGCGCACGGTGGGGCAGCGCCGTTGCCACCCTCCCTGTGACCCTACTCACAGCTGGCAGGTGGCGCAATATCCTTTTCGAAAACTGATCATTATGCTCTATTTTAAGCCGAGCAATAGTGCTAACCTGCGCATTATGCATACTTTAGACGGAACAGACGCCCGCATCCTTTTGGCCATGGTTGCGGACCCGCGCCAGACAGTGGTGGCCATGGCCACCACTCTTGGCCTCTCTCGCAATACGGTCCAGGCCCGGCTGGCGTCCCTGGAGAAGCGGAACGCCTTTCTCAACTTTGACCACAGGGTCAGCACGCCAGCCTTGGGATATCCGTTGACTGCTTTCATTTCGGTGCATGTGCAGCAACAAAAGCTTGCGGATCTTGCCACGTCGCTGGCCGCCATTCCCGAGGTGGTGGAGGTCCACGGGCTCAGCGGGCGGGAAGATTTGTTGGTGCGCGTGGTTGCCAAAGCCGCCGAGGACCTGTTCCGGATCAACGGCAAAATCTTGGCGTGCGACGGCGTGGAGCGAACCGAAACGTCGTTGGCCATGAACGAGCTGGTCCCGTTCCGGCTCACTCCCCTGCTGCAAAGGGAACTGACGAAATAGTTCCGCCAGCGCCCAATCCAAAGTCCGGCGCACTCCGAATCACTGTTGAGGGTTCGTGTTGAACCCTCTCGGGACAAGACGAAGAAAACTTCTTCTTCGTCGTCAGGAAAAGGACTAATCATCATGCGCACTTCACCGAACAGATTGCTCGCCACAGTTTTCGGCGCCGTCTACCTCGTGGTCGGCATCATGGGCTTCTTTGTTACCAGCGGGATCGGCTTTTTCGCCACAGAGGGAAGAAACGTGATCGTCTTTGAGGTCAATCCCCTGCACAACATCATCCACCTGGCCATTGGTGCGGCACTGTTGCTCGCCGGCCTGTCAAATGTAAAAGCTGCCAAGACCATGAATTCCACCGTGGGTGTCGTTTACCTGCTGGTGGGCATCGTGGGGTTGTTCCTGCCGGGAACGGCATTGAACATTATTGCCCTTAACGGTGCTGGCAACGTCCTGCACCTGGGCAGCGCCTTGGTTCTGCTGGCCGTTGGTCTCTCCCAGGACCGCACCGTCGCAGCACGAATCGCTTGAGCATGACAACCGCCCAGCAGCTGGGAGCCTCGACCGTTGCTGGGCGGGGCGCTGGCAGGATTTTGCTCAGCGGCCGACGACGGCTTGAGAGCAGCGCCCGGACGGAAACTGAACTGTCCTCGCTTTATGTAAGTTTGGCACTGCTGGGCATCGCCGCCCTGGCAAGCGCTGCAGCATCAAGCTTGCTCCCGGGGATCAGTGGGGAAACAGCTGGCACTGAGGCAGGAGGCGGATGGTTGACTTCTGCTCCGTGGCAATGGGTGGCAGGCATCGCCTCGGGTGGCTACGGCCTGGCGGCACTGGCATACGGCTTCATGTCTTTTCGCAACGGCACTATTGAGCGCGCAGCCACGCTCCGGCTGGTGCTGTCAATCACAGCCCTCTTCCACCTGGCGGGACTGCTGCTGGGGCTGCGGCGGATGCCCGAGGCAACCCCAACCTTTGACATGACCCTGGCGTCTCTGCTGGTCTTGGAGCTGTCGGTCATTGCGGTCCTGGGCTGGCGGCGCAACGCTGCCCTACGTCAGGAACCCGCCGAGAAATCCCGCAAGGAGCCATCAGCAGTTGCGGTAGTTGGCACACTTTTCGCAGCCTCGATTCTGGTTGCCGCCCTGACAACAGTGGGCATGGCGGCGTCCACGGCAGGCGAACTTGCCGTGCCCCACTCCGGACACGGCGACACTCACGACAGTCCCGGAAGTCCCGACAATACTCAGCTGCTGAAGGACCTCCACTCCCACTAGCAGCCACAACGCCCGTGTGGCTGCAAGCAAAAGGCCCCGTCCGACGTCGTTCCTGACGTAAGGCGGGGCCGTTTTGCTGGGTGGGGAGGAGCTGGGTGGGCCCACGCGCCCGAGGGACCCCAACACGAGCTTGCGAGTGTTGGGGAGGGTGCGGGGACTAGTGGTCCACGGCCTTCTCGGCACCCACCCCAGTCAGCGAACGAACTTCCATCTCCGCTTGAATGCGGGGATCCTCGGTGTTTTTATCCAGCACGGTACCCAACCAGCCCAGAAGGAACGCCAGCGGGATCGAGATGATGCCCGGGTTGGCCAGCGGGAACCAGGCGAAGTCGGCGCCGGGGATCATTGCCTTGGCGCTGCCGGAAACCACCGGCGAGAACGCAATCAAGATGATGGCCGAGGCGAGGCCACCGTACATGCTCCACAGTGCGCCCTGAGTGGTGAACTTCTTCCAGAACAGCGAGTAGACAATGGTGGGCAGGTTCGCGGAGGCTGCCACGGCGAATGCCAGCGCCACCAGGAAGGCGATGTTCTGGCCGTTGGCTAGGATGCCGCCACCAATGGCCACCAAGCCGATGACAACAACCGTGCGGCGGGCAACCTTGACTTCCATTTCCGGCTTGGGCTTGCCCTTGACGATGACATTGGAGTAGATGTCGTGGGCGAAGGAGGCGGCAGCGGTAATGGTCAGCCCGGCAACTACTGCCAGGATGGTGGCGAAGGCGACGGCGGAGATGAAGCCCAACAGAATGGGGCCACCAATGACGAAGGCCAGCAGCGGGGCGGCTGCGTTGACGCCACCTGGCGCCGCCAGAATGGCTTCCTTGCCGAGCAGTGCCCCGGCACCGTAACCAAGAACCAGTGTGAAGATGTAGAAACCGCCGATGAGCCAGATGGCCCAAACCACCGATTTGCGGGCTTCCTTGGCAGTGGGGACTGTGTAGAAGCGCATCAGCACGTGCGGCAAAGCAGCCGTTCCTAGCACCAGGGCCAAGGCCAGCGAGATGAAGTCCAGCGGAGCCTTGCCGTACTGGGCTCCCGGGTTCAGCAGCGCCTCGCCGGGGCCTCCTTCGGCGATGGATGTTTGAACCGCCGCTTCCAAGAGCGTTGAAAGGTTGAAGCCGTGCATGGCCAGGACGATGATTGTCATGATGCCAGCACCAATGATGAGCAGGAACGCCTTAATGATCTGCACCCAGGTGGTGCCCTTCATGCCACCAATCAGTACGTAAACGATCATCAGCAAGCCGACGACTGCAATGACAATGTTCTGCCCGGTCTTGTTGGTGTTGTCCAAGCCCAGGAGCAGTGAAACGAGTCCGCCGGCACCAGCCATCTGGGCCAGCAGGTAGAAGAAGCACACCACCAAGGTGGTGGTGGCGGCTGCAATGCGTACGGGGCGTTGCTTCAGGCGGAAAGAGAGAACGTCGGCCATGGTGAATTTTCCGGTGTTGCGCAACAGTTCAGCAACTAGGAGCAGTGCCACCAACCAGGCGACCAGGAAGCCGATCGAGTACAGGAATCCGTCGTAGCCGTTGACGGCGATGGCTCCGGTGATACCCAAAAAGGACGCTGCCGAAAGGTAGTCGCCGGCGATGGCTGTACCGTTTTGGCCGCCGGAGAAGGAACGGCCCGCGGCGTAGTAGTCGGCGGCCGTGTTGTTGTTACGGCTGGCACGGAACACCACAATCATGGTGACAGCCACGAATCCGACGAAGATCAATATATTGATCCACGAGTTTTCCTTCGTTTGCTCGCTAAGCGACTTTGCCAGCGGAGCAACAGTGTGAAGAGCAGAGGACAGACTCACGGCTTAAACCTCTTCCTTGGACTTGTTGGCGGATTCAATCTGCGTTTCCAGGCGGTGACGAATCCGTGCCGCCTGGGGATCGAGTTTGCGGTTGGCATAGGAGACGTACCAGGTGGTGATGCCAAAGGTGGTGATGAACTGCAGCAAGCCCAGGAGTAGGCCAAGGTTGATGTTGTCCCACACTTTGATGGACATGAAGTCAGGGGCGTAGGCGGCCAATAAGACATAGGCAAAATACCAAACCAAAAAGCCGATGGCGACGGGGAAAACAAAGCTCCTGTGTGACTTTTTGAGCGTCTTGAACTCCTCCGAGTTCTGTTCAGCGATAAAGTCCACGGGACCTTCTGTACTTGCTTGGGCAGAATTACCCATCATTCCTCCTTCAGTGATGTGATCCCTTTCACTATGAAGTGCCGCACATCACATGTGCGAGCACTTTGACGGCTGCCGCGGTGAACGGCATGACTGCTGCGCCCAACGACGCCGTCCAGCAGGTTTCCGCGCTCGTTAGAGGCCTCCACAATCTTTAGAAGCTAGTCTGTAGTCCATGTCATCTCCAGTGCTGAGCGAGTCAACGCTCTTGCTCATCACCGCAATTGCCGTGGTCATTGCCGCCATCGCCATCGTGGCCGCAGTAGGTTTTCGGCTCTCTCGTTCCTATCGCGAGCTGGGCACTGAGGCCGAGCACGCAACATTTGCTACCCTGCATTCGGCGGCCGCGGCGGGTGCCCAACTACGCAACGGTCTGGAACCTGCGGGGGCCTTGAAGGCCAGCCGGCAGCTGCGCGCCTTGCTCAATTGCGCCGCGTTCGCCATGACCGATGACTCCCGCCTGCTGGCCTGGGACGGTGCCGGCGCCGCGGCCAAGCAGCCCGACTCCGCCGTGGTCATGGAGTTGGTGGCGAAGGCCCTGAGCAACGGCCGCACCCAAGTGGCCAGGCTGGACCAGCCCCTGCGCGAATCACTGGGGTTGCCCCCTGAGGATGCGGATTTGAAGGCTGCCGTTATTTGCCCGTTGACTGTGGATTCGCGGGCCGTGGGCTGCGTCATTATCTTGTCCAAAACCCCCACCGCGGGTTTGGTACGGGCCACCAACGAGGTCGCCGCCTGGGTTTCAGCCCAGCTTGAACTGGCCGAGCTAAGCTCTTCACGGACACTGTTGGCCGAGGCCGAGGTGCGGGCGTTGCGGGCCCAGATCAGCCCGCACTTCATCTACAACTCACTGAACGCCATTGCCTCCTTCATCAACACTGACCCGCAACGTGCCCGTGATCTGGTCGTGGAATTCGCCGACTTCACCAGGTATTCGTTCCGCCGGCATGGGGATTTCACCACCCTCGCCGAGGAACTGCGCTGCATAGACAGGTACCTGCTGCTCGAGAATGCCCGTTTTGGTGACCGCCTTCAGGTGAGTTTGCGGATTGCTCCGGAGGTCCTGAGCACCGTCATCCCCTTCCTGAGCCTGCAGCCGCTGGTGGAGAATGCCGTGCGCCACGGTTTGGAGGCGAAGGTGGGCACCGGGCTGGTGCAGATATGCGCCCGGGACTTGGGCGCCTTTACCGAAGTGACCATTGAGGACGACGGCGTGGGGATGGACCCGGAGCAGCTGCGGCTGGTTCTGGCCGGGCAACACGATGGCACCCACGTGGGTTTGCGCAACGTTGATGCCCGGCTGCGGCAGGTCTACGGCGATGCGCACGGCCTCACCGTTGACACTGCTGTTGGGCACGGCATGCTGATCACCATGACGGTGCCAAAAAACCAGCCCGGTCACGATGCATGACGACTAACCGCCTCCCCAAACCTCGCTACGCTCGGCCGGGGCCCCCTGCTCGTTAGCGCCTAACCGCCTCCCCAATCCTCGCTACGCTCGGCCGGGGCCCCCTGCGGTTAGGCTGGGGCACATGATTAACGTTCTTGTCGTCGACGACGAGCAGCCAGCGGTGGATGAGTTGGCATTTCTTCTGCACCGCGACTCCCGCGTCGGCAACATCTACAAGGCCATGAATGGCGCGGCGGCACTGGAGCAGTTGGCGCAACATGACGTTGATGCAGTGTTCCTTGACATCCACATGCCCGGCCTGTCGGGCCTGGATTTGGCTGAGCTGATCAGTCGGCGCAGCAACCCGCCCGTAGTTGTTTTTGTGACGGCAGACGACGACAGGGCCCTGGAAGCATTTGAGCTGGCCGCCGTGGACTATCTCCTCAAGCCACTGCGCACGGAGCGTCTCACCCGCACGGTGGATCGGGTGGTGGATTTGGTAGCCCACCCCGCTGCCGTCGAAGCAGTGGAGATGATCACCGTCGACCAGGGCGGCATCAGCCGGCTTATCCGGCTGGACGAGGTCAGATTTGTGCAAGCCCAGGGTGACTATGCACGGTTGCACACGGCCGAGGCCAGTTACTTGATCCGCGTCCCGCTCGCCGATCTGGAACAACGGTGGGCAGATGCCGGCTTCATCCGCATCCACAGATCGTATCTGGTGTGCATGCATTTTGTGACGGGGTTGAAACTAGGGGCGGCCAAGCCCACCGTCTCCGTGGCCAATGACGTTTTGCCCGTCAGCCGACGCCACGTGCCCATACTGCGTGAACATCTGCAGGCCACCCGGGTACGGCCCAGCCCATGAGTGTGGAACCAAGCCGTCCGCCCGCTGACGGGCGGGTCAGGGTCACTGCGCCACGCACGCTGGCCCACCACGTTCCCACCGGCACCAGTGTCTCCCAGGAAGTGGCGGAACAAACGGCCGTGGGCGAGGTCATGGTGCGCTCCTTGATCCGCTCCCAGCTGCGCTTGGCGTTGGTGGTGACAGCAGGTTTCATGGCCGCTCTCTTGTTCTGTTGGGCTTTGGTGTTGTGGCTGCCCACGTTCACCGACTGGCGCATCCTGGGCATCCCCGCGCCGTGGCTCATCCTGGCCGTGGGTGTCTACCCGGTCATTGGCACCTGCGCGTGGCTCTACATTCGGGCTGCCACCAAAAACGAAAACCAGTACCGCGACCTGGTGGATGAGAAATGAA
The DNA here is from genome assembly GCF_054511095.1 of Arthrobacter sp. TMN-49. NCBI lineage: Bacteria > Bacillati > Actinomycetota > Actinomycetes > Micrococcales > Micrococcaceae > Arthrobacter > Arthrobacter sp. TMN-49. Next base: position 62,049 of record NZ_JBTNDH010000012.1, read on the forward strand.
CGCGGCCATTGGCTATTCAGCCCTCATTCTGGTCTCGGTGAGCACGGCCCTGATCGGGTTTTATGGCCTGCGCGTGTCCAGGACGACCAGTGACTTTTATGTGGCCTCACGCACGGTGCGCCCGTGGTGGAACGCCTCGGCCATTGGCGGGGAGTATCTGTCGGCGGCGAGTTTCCTAGGCATTGCCGGGCTCATAGTCATCTCCGGGCTGGACGCCCTCTGGTTCCCCATTGGCTACACAGCCGGGTACTTGATGCTGCTGTTCTTCGTGGCCGCTCCTCTGCGCCGCTCCGGCGCCTACACCATCCCGGACTTTGCCCAGGCGCGGCTGGAATCAACCCCCGCACGCTACGTCACCAGCTTGTTGGTGGTGGCCGTGGGCTGGTTTTACATTGTGCCGCAACTGCACGGCGCAGCCTTGACCATCCACACCACCACCGGCTTGCCGTCTTGGGTGGGCGCCGGTGCAGTGGTGGTAGTGGTGTGCCTGACAGTTGTCACCGGCGGCATGCGCTCCATGACCTTCGTCCAAGCATTCCAGTACTGGCTAAAACTCACAGCCCTCGCGGTACCGGCCATCTTCATTCTGCTGTTGCTCTCAGGGGCCACGGGCCAGAGCACCGGTATTAGTATCCCCGCCGGAACGGAGCTGTTTCCGCCTGCAAGTCCGCTGAGTGTTGACTCAGCGTACGGGACGTTTTCACTCATGATTGCGTTGCTTTTTGGCACCCTGGGCCTTCCCCATGTGTTGGTGCGTTTTTATACAAACCCCGACGGCGCAGCCGCCCGTCGCACCACACTGATCGTTTTGGGGTTGCTCTCCCTTTTCTACTTGTTCCCCACCATTTACGGGGTGCTGGGGCGGGTATTCTTGCCGGAGCTGGCAGCCACGGGCTCCCCCGACGCCACTGTGCTGCTCCTGCCCGGCACATTGATTGGTGGCCTGGGCGGCGATCTCCTCACGGCACTGGTGGTATCTGGCGCCTTTGCGGCATTCCTGTCCACAACGTCCGGGCTGGTCGTATCCTTGGCCGGGGTGATCAGCCAGGATTTCTTGGGGGCAAGCGTGAGGGGATTTCGTATTGCAGCCATTTTTGCCGCCGTCGTACCCTTTATTGTGGCCATGGTGACGGATTCTTTGGCGCTGGCCGGCAGTGTGGGTCTGGTCTTTGCCTTCACGGCATCCACCATTTGTCCGCTGCTGCTACTTGGCATTTGGTGGCGCGGACTGACGGATACCGGGGCCGTTGCCGGCATGCTGACCGGCGGTGTCCTGTGCGGTGCGGCCATCATTGTGGGTACTCAAATACCTGCCGATTCGGAGTGGCGCCAGGTGCTCACTCAACCGGCGGCGTGGAGCGTGCCGGCGGCCTTCTTGGTGATGATCATGGTTTCGCGGGCAACACGGCACCGGCGCAGCACCACAGTGTCGCGCTTCATGACTAAACTCCATGTGCCGGAACGGCCTCTGGAAGTGGATAACCCTCGCACCGGGGCACCCTGACTCCCGGGACAAACAACTAACCCGCAGAAAACGGCGGAAATCGCGCTAAAAGCGCGTATTTTCGCCGTTTTCTGCGGGTTAGTTGGCCGAGGAGTTACTTTGCGGGCAGCGGATCGATGGCCGCCATGAGCTCCACGACGCGGTCGAGGAAAGCATCAACCTGGCTTTCCTCGTAACCGTCACTGCCCTTCTCGAGGCCAAAGACTGCCCGACGCACCACGTCCACGCTGAGCTCACCATTGTCCTCAATGTAGACGAGCAGCTCACGGCAGAGCGTGTCCACGTCTTCCACATTGTAGCTTTGGGCGCTTTTCTTGGTCGGACGGCGGAACCTGTCCCCATCGGGGCGGTGCAGGCGGGCACGCAAGACTGACGCGGTTTTGCCAATCTTCATCATCCACGCTTTTTCGCCCTCGGCGGCAATCAGCAATTCCTTCTCGCGCAGCACAAACTCATCCTCGATCCTGTCCATGGCAGCATCCACGGCTTGGGCGCTGTAGCCGCCACGTGCCGGGTCAAAGCTTGCTGTGCGCACTTCCAAGCTGGTGATGGCTTTGTCCTGCGTATCAGTGTTGAGAAAATACGCCCGGGCGCGCTCCAAAAACACGTCTACTTGCTTGACGTTATAACCGATTTCCTTGGGACCAACCAATTTGAACTTGGAGTTGGTCCGGATCTTCTCTTCCACAGTCACAGTCATTCCTTGAACATTTCTCTACGGCCCACACCAAATGGTGCAACCCCCATGAATTCGGTTTTCTAGAACTGGCCTAAAACACTAAAAGTGGCGTAGGCAACAGGGGCCGCGAACAGGACTGAATCCAACCTGTCCATCACCCCGCCGTGGCCAGGCAACAAATTGCTCATATCCTTCACGCCCAATTCACGTTTCACCATGGATTCGGCAAAGTCCCCACCAGTACCTGCAAAGACCATGCCAATGGCGAGGGCCAAACCTACCCACCAGTGCTGATCAAGCAAGAATACTGTGGCCGGGATGGCCACCAAAGTTGCACCGCCCAGGGAACCGGCAAAACCCTCCCAGGACTTTTTCGGGCTGATCTTCGGCGCCATGGGGTGTTTGCCAAACAGCACTCCCACCAGGTACCCAAAGGTGTCGTTGGCAACCACCAGCAACAGCATGATGATCACCTGCATCACGCCAGGGTTAATGTCCGACAAATCGGTGGTCAGTCCCAGGACGGGACCACTTTCCCCGCGCACCATCAGGAACACAAAGCTGAGCAGGAACGGGATCCACATCAAGGCGAACACCCCGGCAAGAATGCTCTTCACAGCGCCCGGCTCGGGATCAAGTGAGCGCCACAGGACTGTGGCACCGGCGCTGGCTACGAGCGCGAAAAGCAAACCTTCGGCACCAGCAAAATAGGCTGAGGCCGGCATGGCCAAGGCGCCAATCATGATGGGCGTCAACGGCGCCTTGATCCCTTTGCCAGCAACAGCACGCACCACTTCCCAAACACCGGCACACGCAAACGCGGTGGCGACGACCACAAAGGCCAGCGGGTAGAACAGCAGTGAGCCAAGGACCACCAGCAGCAGTGTCACGCCGACAGTAATGGCGGCAGGCAGGTCCCTGCCCGCTTTGGGAGTTCTGGAGGCCTTGACCGCCGTTGCCACCTCAGGCATGGCGAGCAGTGGTGCGTGCGGGAGCGGAATAACGGGAATCCCCGTCACCTGCAAAGCAGAAACCGGGCGTGGCGCCAGCGCTGATTGTTCGGCGTCCTCAGCCTCATCGAAAGAGCCGTCATCAAGCTCGGACTCGAAACCTGGGTGAGGCCTGACTGCCGGATTGGGATCGGTCTTAGCTTCGGCGAGGCGAGCATCGGTGGGCTTTGCGCCCACCTCAGAACCGCCGTCGAACTTCTCCGACTCCCGCGCCACAGCGGTGGCAGGCACGGCGGTGGCAGGCACGGCGGTGGCAGGCACGGCGTTTTTGGGCACAATGATGGGAATCATGCCCGTCAGCTCAGCGTGACGGCGCGCCTTCCGCGTGGGAAATTGATACTCGTTCGGCTGGCCAGGGTTCTCGACCTCTGGATTTGACGCGGCCGGCTCCGCATCGGAACCGGCCTGCGCACGATTGGGGTCAGTCATTAGACCTCGAGAAGCTCGACTTCCTTGCGTTTGAGCAACTCGTCGATGTTCTCCGTGTGCGACTTGGTCATGGCGTCCAATTCCTTCTCGGCACGCGATCCCTCGTCCTCACCGGCGTCGCCGTCCTTGACCAGCTTGTCCAGCTGCTCCTTGGCCTTGCGGCGGATGTTGCGCACAGAAATCTTGGCGTCCTCGCCCTTGGTGCGGACAACCTTGACGTATTCCTTGCGGCGTTCCTGGGTCAGTTCCGGCATCATAATACGGATCACGTTGCCGTCGTTGGACGGGTTCGCGCCAACCTCGGAAGAGCTCAGTGCACGCTCAATGTCATGCATGGAGGTCTTGTCAAAAGGTGTGATGAGCAGCGTGCGGGCTTCCGGCACGGCAAAGGCTGCCAGCTGCTGCAACGGCGTCGGCGAGCCGTAGTAGTCCACCATGACCTTGTGGAACATGGCGGGGTTGGCACGGCCCGTGCGCACAGCGGAGAATTCCTCTTTGGCAACCTCTATGGCCTTGTCCATCTTTTCTTCGGCCTCGAGCAAAGTATCTTCGATCACGCGTCTCTCCCTCATTGAATAACTACACAACTCTTCCGTGGCAATTGCGCACGGCAATTCTGAGACCATCCTACCGTGAGGTAGCAGATTAGCTGCGCCCACCCACACGGCCTGTTTGCGTTATTACGGGGTGACCAGGGTACCTAGCTCTTCGCCAAGGATTGCGCGGGCCACATTGCCTTCGCCTTCCATGCCGAAGACCAGCATGGTCACATTGTTGTCCTTGCACAGGCTGAAGGCTGTTTGATCCATGACCCGAATGTCACGAGCCATGGCCTCGTCGTAGCTGAGGTGGTCCAACTTGACAGCTGCCGGGTCCTTTTTGGGGTCCGCTGTGTAGACGCCGTCAACGCCGTTCTTGGCCATCAGCACCACGTCGGCGTGAACTTCCAGCGCACGCTGGGCTGCCACCGTGTCGGTGGAGAAGTACGGCAGGCCTGCGCCGGCACCGAAAATGACGACACGGCTCTTCTCCAGGTGGCGGATGGCGCGCCGGGGAATGTAGGCTTCGGCCACCTGTCCCATGGTGATGGCGCTCTGCACACGGGTGTCAACGCCTGCTTGTTCCAGGAAATCCTGCAACGCCAAGCAGTTCATGACAGTTCCCAGCATGCCCATGTAGTCAGCGCGTGAGCGGTCCATGCCCGAGGCGGAGAGTTCGGCGCCGCGGAAGAAGTTGCCCCCGCCCACAACGATGGCGACCTCGACCGTGCCAACGGTGCTGGCGATCTGCTGGGCGATGCCGCGGATGGTGTCGGGATCTACACCAAGTTTTCCGGCGCCAAAGACTTCGCCGGAGAGCTTCAACAACACACGACGGCGTTTGCCAGCTACCGCCGTGGGTGCTGTGCTGCTTTGCGCAGTCTGGGAAATATTCGTGGTCATGGTGCCTTCCGTGGGTGCCGGTACGTAGCAACTGAAGCTGGGGAATCAAAAAGGAGTCGGCGAACTGCGTTCCGTGGTGCTTGCTGCCCTTTGGCCAGATCCTTTACGCGAACACTGGGTTGGGGCGCGGGCCTGACGATGAGGTGCGTCTAAATCTTATCTGACGTTACATGCAAAGAAGGGGCAACCGCAGATTGCGGTCACCCCTTCTTCGTCACATCCAGCTACACGACAAGTGTGCCTTATGCTCCGACGCGGAAGCGTGCGAAGGCAACAGGCTTGACGGCTGCTTCGCTCAGAACAACACCAACGCTCTTCTTGGCATCCTTGGCGAATGCCTGGTCAACCAAAACGATTTCCTTGAAGAAGCCGGTCAAACGGCCTTCAACGATCTTGCTCATGGCGGCTTCGGGCTTGCCCTCTGCCTGTGCAGTTTCTGCAGCGATGCGGCGCTCGTTCTCAACCGTCTCGGCCGAAACTTCGTCGCGGGAAACGAACGTCGGGGACATCGCAGCAATGTGCACAGCTACATCGTGTGCAACAGCCTGGTTGTCACCGTCGATAGCGAACAGCACACCAACCTGAGCCGGCAGGTCCTTGGAGGTCTTGTGCAGGTAAGCGTCAACAGTTGCACCCTCAACGCGTGCAATTCGACGGATGGCAACCTTTTCACCCAAGAGCGCACCGGCTTCGATGACTACCTCGGACAGGGGCTTGCCGTCAACGTCAACAGCCAGCAGGGTCTCGATGTCGGCTGCGCCGGAGGACAGCGCGGTTGCGAGAACCTTGTTAGAGAAATCGATGAAGGGAGCAGCCTTGGCCACGAAGTCAGTTTCACAGTTAACCTCAACCATGACACCAACGCCACCCTCAACAGCTGCGGCAACAAGGCCTTCAGCTGTGGAGCGGCCCTCGCGCTTGGTGGCGCCCTTGAGGCCCTTGATGCGGATGAGCTCCATGGCCTTCTCGGCGTCGCCGTTGGCCTCGTCGAGAGCCTTCTTGACGTCCATCATGCCAGCGCCAGTGCGCTCGCGCAGAGCCTTAATATCAGCGGCGGTGTAGTTCGCCATATGAACCCCTCAGTGTAGATGTTTAAGTAAATAAATCGGTACTAGGCCAATGCTGGCAGGACCGCTTTGCCTTGTGAGCGGTGCGATCCTGCCAGCATCGTATTCCTAGGTGGCAGGCTTGGCGGAGAATGCTCTCCAACTAAGCCCGCGAGGAAAAGTGTCTTACTTTTCGGTTGCAGCTTCAGCAGCAGCTTCGACCGGAGCCTCAACAGCAGCGTCAACCGGAGCCTCAACAACGGCTTCGGCCGGAGCTTCAACAGCGGCTTCGGCCGGGGCTTCAACAGCCTTGTCGCCTTCGAGGAGCTCGCGCTCCCACTCAGCCAACGGCTCGGCCGGTGCTTCTTCGTTGCCGGTTGCCTTGTTGTTGCGGGCGATCAAGCCTTCTGCAACAGCATCGGCGATGACGCGGGTCAACAGTGCAACGGAGCGGATGGCGTCGTCGTTGCCCGGGATCGGGAAATCAACTTCGTCAGGGTTGCAGTTGGAGTCCAAGATGGCCACAACGGGGATCTTGAGCTTGTGCGCCTCGTCGATGGCGAGGTGCTCCTTCGGGGTGTCAACAATCCAGAGCAAGGACGGAGCCTTGGTCAGGTTGCGGATACCACCGAGGTTGGTCTGCAGCTTGGTCAGTTCACGCTTGAGGAGCAGGAGCTCCTTCTTGGTGTGACCGGAGGATGCAACATCCTCGAAGTTGATCTCTTCGAGTTCCTTCATGCGCGAGATGCGCTTGGAAACCGTCTGGAAGTTGGTGAGCATACCGCCCAACCAACGCTGGTTCACGTAGGGCTGGCCAACGCGAGTAGCCTGCTCGGCAATTGCTTCCTGAGCCTGCTTCTTGGTACCAACGAACAGTACGGTGCCGCCGTGTGCAACGGTGGCCTTGACGAACTCGTAGGCACGGTCAATGAAAGACAGTGACTGCTGCAAGTCGATGATGTAGATGCCGTTGCGCTCCGTGAGGATGAATCGCTTCATCTTCGGGTTCCAACGACGGGTCTGGTGTCCAAAGTGGACGCCGCTGTCAAGCAGCTGGCGCATAGTTACGACGGGCATGCCGGCGCTCCTTCTTGTAATTTTACGGTTGTTTAGCTTGCTGGCCCGGACGAGGAAACCCGTCTGGGCGCTGCTCCTAGCACCCATCGTGCATTCCATAAACCGCCGTGAGGCGGACCGTATGGGCACAATCCGTTAGCAGGATCCAAGATCACTCTTGAGATACCTCGTCAGGGTGGGGTGCGCGTAGTCAGTGCACAAACAGCACACTGCTCCTTCAATGTTACTACAGTGCGGTCACTATCCCTGACCACATTTAGTCCTCAACAGCCCACCCGGAGCGGCGATTTATCCACACTGTGAGGTCAGGCGCCCTCGGCCACGTTTCCGGGGGTCCACGCTTGAGAGATGGGCAACATCGTTGAGGGTGTCAGGAAGCTGATTCTGGGCGTTTCGCTCCTTGCCCTGGCCGTGCTGGTGCCTGGTTCTGGCCCTGTGGACTCCTCCAGTTCGGCGTCCCAGACCACTTCGCGGTCGACGGCGGACACTCCCCTGCCTGCCTCGCTCGCCTGGGGTTGGCCGCTGGCAGGAACCCCGCAGCTGGCACATGCCTTTGATCCGCCTGCTCAACCGTGGCTCAGTGGCCATCGCGGCGTCGACCTGGTGGCGCCACAGGGCGCTGTTGTGTTGGCACCCACCGCCGGCGTGGTGATCTTCTCCGGCGTCGTGGTCAACAGGCCAGTGCTGACCATTGCCGTTGACAATGGTTTGCGGTTGAGTTTTGAACCCGTCGCCTCGCCGTTAAACGTTGGCGACTCCGTGTCCCGCGGCCAACAGGTGGGCGTCCTGAAGGGGCCAACCCATTGTGACGGGGCGCCTGCTCCTGCGAACAGTTGCCTGCACTGGGGCGTGCGGCGCGGGGAGGAATACCTCGATCCCCTGCAGTTCATTTTTGACTTGCGTCCCTCAGTGCTCCTCCCCCTCCTGAACTGACCCGCAGAAAACGCCGAAAATTCGCGGTTTTAGCGCGAATTTCGGCGTTTTCTGCGGGTCAGTTTCTAAGCGTCTTGACGAGGGAGGGCGTGGGGATCAGACGATCGCGGAGATGCCTGTGATGGCTCGCCCCGTCACCAAGGTGTTGATCTCGTAGGTGCCCTCATAGGAGTAGATAGCTTCGGCGTCGGCGAAGATCTTGGCCATCTCATAGTCGGTGACAATGCCGTTGCCGCCGAAGAGGCTCCGGCCCATGGCCACTGTTTCACGCATGCGTGCCGTGGTGAAAGCCTTGGCAAGCGCCGACTGCTCGTCCTTGGCCTGGCCCAGATCTTCCAGTTGCGACAAGCGGACCATCATCCCTGTGGAGGCAACGGTGTTGCCGAGCATCTTCACCAGCTGGTCTTGGACCATTTGGAAGGAGGCGATGGGGCGGCCAAACTGCTGGCGTTCAACGGCGTAGCGACGGGCCACATCAAAGGCAGCCATCTGCTGGCCCACAGCCTGCCACGCGACGGCAAGACGGGTGACCTTGAGGACCTTGTTGGTGTCGCGGAAGCTATTTCCCCCGGCCAGCTTGAACTCGTGCGGAACCACCACATTTTCCAAGGTGATGTCGGCGTTTTGCACCGTGCGCAGGGCCGTCTTGTTTTCAATCTTTGTGGCGCCGTAGCCGGGCAGGGTGGTGTCGATCATGAAGGCCTTGACCTGGTTGTCCGCAACGTCGCGGGCGTAAATGACCACCCAGTCCGAAAACGTTGCGTTGCCGATCCAACGCTTGGCACCGTTGAGGATCCAGTTGTCGCCGTCGCGCACCGCCGTGGTGCGAGTGCCGCCGGCAACATCCGAGCCACCCAGGGGTTCGGTCAGGCCAAAGGCGCCAATCTTCTTCATGGCATAAATATCCGGCAGCCAGGCAGCCTTTTGCTCCTCGGACGCCAGGGCCTCGATGGAGCCGGTGAACAGGCCGTCATGAACGCCCATGAACGTGGCGATCGAGGCATCAGCCCGGGTGAACTCGGCGTGGCTCAGCCCGGCAAAGAGGCTTGAATATCCTTGGCGGTGAACCGGGCTCATGATGTCCAGCTCCGCCAACTTGGGAATGATCTCCATGGGGAACTCACCACGGTTCCAGCAATCCGTGGCAATCGGCTTGATTTCTTTATCCAGGAAGTCGCGAAGCTCCTGCAGACGCTCGCGTTCCTTCGCGGAGAGCAGCTGCTCGAATCCGTAAAAGTCCCCATCGGCGTAGGGAAGGTTGTTTAGGTCAACAGCAGCCTTGGACACGGGTATTCCTTTACTTGTTCTGATCTGTGAATAGTCAACCGTTCGGCCCAGCACCAAACTTGTTACTCACCAGTAACATACCGCATTCACGTGACGCGGGCAACACTTGTCGAGGTAGCCGGTCCGCGCCCAGGTAGCCGGTTAGCGTCGAGGTTGCCGCTCCCCCACACACCGTTTCGCCGAGGTAGCCGCAGCTCCCACAGCGGGGGCTAGGTGGCTAGGGTTTGGGGGTTCGGGACTAATGGCCACCGGCGAGTCGGGCGTTAAAGCTAAATACCCCCGGAGTCACTGAGATTCCGGGGGTATTGCAGGTAGGGCCACTCGGACTTGAACCGAGGACCTTAGGATTATGAGTCCTGCGCTCTAACCAGCTGAGCTATGGCCCCATGCAAGGTGCCTCTCCTTCGAAAAATGAATTACGAAGGGAAAAGCACTCTCACAATACTAGTGGGTATTGAGCTAAATCGCGTGATCCTCGTAGCTTCCGCCGCGATATATGTCTTCAAAGGTGTCGAGAGTCTTCTTCAAACCGTGACGGGCCACCATGGCATGGCTGGCAGCACCCATTGCTGCCCTGTCCTCGGGAGCCAGACTCATGATGGTGGTGATCTTCTGGGCCAGGTCGTCACTGTCATTTGGCGTGAACAGGTAGCCGTTGACGCCGTCTTCCACTAGGTGCGGCAACGCCATGGCGTTTGCCAGCACCACAGGTGTTGAGGCGCTCATGGCCTCCAATGTCACCAACGACTGCAACTCGGCGGTGCCTGGCATGACGAACAGATCGGCCCTGAGGTAGACGTCGCGCAATTCCTCGTCGCTGATCAGTCCGGTAAACGTGACCCGCGTGGACAAACCCAACTTCTCGGCCTGCGCCCGCAACGCGCTCTTGACCTCACCGCCACCAACAACCACCAGGTGAAGATTCAGCTCAGCAGGTGACTTGGCTATCGCATCGATGAGGACGTCAATGTGCTTTTCCTCGGCAAGGCGCCCAACGAATGCCACTGTGGGGTAAGGGTTCCGAGGCATTGTTTCGCCTTCGGACAGTTCATAGTTTCCGGATTCGATGCCGTTGGAGAGCGGCAGAACTTTACGCAGGAACGCGTGCTCGTGCATGGCCTTGGCAGCCAACGGCGTAGGTGTGGTGACAACATCGGCACGGCTCATGACCTTACCCATGTCTCGCCAGGAGACACGGCCAACAATGTCCTTGAACCACTGCGGAAACGGCAGGAACGGGTTCAGATTCTCGGGCATGAAGTGGTTGGTCGCAACAATTCGGATGCCCCGACGCTTGGCCTCGTAGATCACGTGCTCGCCGACCATGTAGTGGCTTTGAACGTGCACCACATCAGGTTCTATAGCATCAAAGAGCGCAACAATGTCCTTCTTGATCTCCCACGGAAGGCAAACTCTGAAGTATTCGTGAGTGGGAACGGGCCGCGACCGCAGACGATGAACCGTAGCTTCCGGGCGTTGTTCGGTGAACATGGGGCCGCCGTCTGGGCGGCACGCCATCACGTGAACCTCATGGCCCCTGGCGCTCATGCCCGTGGCCAACCGGAATCCAAACTGCGCTGCGCCATTGATATGAGGCGGGTATGTGTCTGCAGCGATCAAAATGGTCAGCGGTTTTAGCGAGCTTTCACTCGGGGTGGATGTCACGGATATAACTCCTGATGGCTTCTTGGATAGCCCGAAGGCTGACACTTTACTTACGTTGTTCCTTTTTTGCAGCTGCACGCTGCTTCACCACGTCAGGGTGGTGCCGGGACAACGCGATCACCCCCACGATAGCAAGTATCGCCGCCCCGGCCATTGCAATTGCCACCACGGGGGGCACATCGTCACGAAGCTCACCTAAAATGGTGATGCCGATGGCAATACCCACAATGGGATCAATCACTGTCAGGCCGGCAATCACCAAATCCGGAGGTCCGCTCGCATAGGCGCTCTGGACAAACCAGCTGCCCAAGATGCCAGCGGCCGCAATGGCGATCACCGAATACCACTGCACATTCAGCAGAAACAACCCGTTGGGGTCAAAGATCTGCTTGGAAATAATTCGTGTCAGCACGGCGACAAAGCCGAACAACACCCCTGAGCCAAAGATATAGAAAAAGGCCTTCAAGCGGTGTTTGAACAGCACCAGGGCCCCGCCAAAAAGAATGATGACCACTGCCAGTAACAGCACCACCGTCAGTTCCTGGGTGACGTTAACGTGGGTGTTCTCGGCCACCACGCTGACGGCCATCAAGACGAATAAGGCGCTGCCGGCCACACAGCAGGTGATGGCCACAACGGTGGCTCGGTTGAGCCTGATGCCCTGATCCCGTGAATTCACGATGGTGGTGATCACCAGGGCAATGGCCCCAATGGGCTGGACCACGGTCAAGGTACCCAGCGTCAGGGCCACAACGTTCAAGGCCATACCAACACCGAGCAGCACCAGTCCGAGCACCCACCGCGGGTTTTTCAGAAGACGCAGGAAGCTGGCGCCGCCGAGGGCGAGCCCGCCGGTGTTGTTCTGCACGGCACTGCCTTGGCGTTGCGCGCCGAAGGCGAGGAAGAACGCACCGGCCACTGCGCAGATCACGGCAAGCCACATCATGGGCGGCCCTGGACGGGTTTGCCGGGCAGGTGGATTTCGCGGTGTTTGGCCAGAACCGCGATCAAGTACTGAGTGAAGGCGACCACGTGCATCACCATTCCTGCGCCAAGGAACACCCAAGCCAGAACGAAGGTGAAGTCTGAATCCAGCGCCTTGGCCAGCAACAGCATGGGTGTCCCGATCATCAGCGCAGCTGTGCGTGTCTTGCCCAGCATGGTGACCTTTAGATCAGCATCGCCCCGGAAGAAGTACAGCGTAACGCTCAGCAGTACGACGTCGGGAATCACCAACAGCAGTAACAGCCACAACGGCAGGATGCTGGCAAGAACCAAGGTGATGCTGACGGCTACCAGCGCCACCCTGTCAGCCAGGGGATCCATGACACGGCCAAGTTGTGAGGTCTGGTTCAGTTTCCGGGCCACAAACCCATCAATCCAGTCGGTGCAACCCATGAGGGCGAGAACGAAAACGCCCCAGCCATACTCCTGGCGGGCCAGGACCAGCCACACAAACAATGGCGTCCCCAAAAACCTGACGACCGTGATGATATTGGGAATGGTGACGATGGCATTCGAGTTCTCCGCCTTGGCACTGGAACTAGCGGACATCTTTAGTCACCTCCCCGGGTGATATGTGACTCGGGCCGTACAACCGGCGCCGGCAATGGAAGAGAACAATTGTGCGGCCAGGTTATTTCTTTATCAACTTTCGCAGCAACAGTACGCAGGCCCCGGTAGACACGGCGAGAACAACTAAGGGTTTCCAGCGTTCTTTTACCTTTTCCACTGCATGGCCGGCCGCACCGGCTGCTGCCTGATTCATGGCATCTTTGGCCTTGCCCTTGGCATTGTCCATCAAGTAGCTGGCCTGCTTCTTCACATCCGCCTGATCCACGAGTTCCTCGCGCAGGCTCAGCAAGTGGGCGCGTCGGGCCGAAGTGCGTTCCATGAGCTCAGTTTCGTTGGCCTTGGGGCCTTGCTCGGCCTCCTTGGCTGCTCGTTCCGCCCTGGCCTTCGCTGCGGCGGCGTCGGACTCTGCCTTGAGCGCCTTCTTTTCTTCCTTTGTCAGGGGCTCAGGATCAAGGGTTGCGGGGTCAAAGTCGCGCCCCTCCTTGGCAATCCCGAGGTCGTGGCGAATTCCACGCCATGCCTGCTCAGGCAACAACGGCAGCAAGGACTTGACCTTCAGGTAACCGATGAGTGAGCCGAGTCCGACTATGAGCAGGAAGGTGGCACTGACAAGCAACGCCGACAGCCACAACGGCATGATGGTGGCCAGGCCGGCGATGGCAGCCACCACCAGGGCAATACCCAAGAGGGTGGTGAAAACCAGTACAAGGCCGGCCGCAACAGCCACACCGCCGAGTCTGGCCTTCTTCTGTCCCAGTTCCAGCTTGGCCAACGCGATTTCATCGTTGATCTGACGCGGTACCAGCCTGGAGGTTGTTTTGAGCGCTTCGATCAGGGAAGATTCTTGCGCCTTAGGGCCTTCATCTACCGCGATATGCACGTCCTTTTGCACATCCGTCACTGAAACCGCCTCCGTTGTGTGAGTTTTTGCGGCCCATGGAAGGCCGACGCAAACCCGAAGTCTTTGTACCACCCCCAGAAGGAAACGGTACCGTAATGTCAAAATTACCACCCATCATGCGCCATCCGTTCCCCAAACTGCCCACGCACCCCGCGTCATGGCAAAGAACACTGTGAGGAGATTGGTTCCGAGGCTAACAAAGCACCCAGCAGCTTCGTGATTCCGCGCGGCCAAAAGCACTACCATAAGTCAGGAGGCTCTCCAGATCGGCAGCAGCCCCGTAGTCGCGCGCACATCACAGCAATAAAGGATTCCAGCCTTGACCATCACAGCTCATCCAGGCGATGCCCTGTCCCGCCGACAAAAACTCAGCTATGTTCTGGTTTTAGGTCTGCTGACGGCGCTGGGTCCGTTCACCATTGACCTGTACCTGCCGGCGTTCCCCATTATTGGGCACGAGCTGGGTGTCAGCGCCGCCGCCGTGCAGCTGACCTTGACGGCGACAACCATTGGGTTCGCCGCCGGACAGTTGGTGGTGGGGCCCTTCAGCGACAAGTTTGGCCGCAGGATGCCACTGATCTTGGCAACCGTGTTGCATGTGGGTGCGTCTGTGGGTGCCGCCATGTCCACCGACATCACCATACTGGGCGTGTTCCGGGTGCTTCAGGGTATTGGCGCGGCAGGCGGAGGTGTGGTGGCGATGGCCATGATCCGGGACCTCTTTGGCGGCTACCGTTTGGTCAGGATGCTCTCCTACATGTCATTGGTCAACGGCATGGCACCGATTTTGGCCCCCGTCATCGGTTCCCAGTTGTTAAGGGTCATGGATTGGCCGGGCATTTTCTGGTTCCTGGCCGGCTACGGCACCTTGGTGGTCATTGCCGCGTTCGTGTTCATCATTGAGACGTTGCCGCCTTCGAAGCGCCAGTCCGACGGCGTGAGCGTCGCCGACAGGTACAGGGCAGTGTTCAGCGACAGGATATTTGTTGGCACGCTCTTTGTGGGCGGGCTGAACTTTGCCGCGTTGTTCACCTATCTCTCGGCCTCCACCTTCTTATTCCAGAACACTTTCGGCTTCACCCCGCAACAATATGGGTACTTGTTTGCCGTGAATTCCCTGGGCGTGGTGGGCGGAGTGCAGATAGCTGCACGGATCATGCGCCACACAGGGCCGCAATGGGTCATCGCAGGGGCCACGGTGACTCAGGTTGCCGCTGCTGCCGCCATGGTGATCTGCGACCAGCTTGGCCTGGGATTGTGGGGCGTCATGATCCCGCTCTGGTTCTTTATCTGCGCCACCGGTTTCATGTTCCCCTCCGTCCAGGTCATGGGCCTGGCCCGTAACGGCAGGCAGGCCGGCACGGCAGCCTCCCTGCTGGGCGCGGCGACCTTTGGTTTCGCCGGACTGGTCACACCCCTGGTGGGCTTGGTGGGTGTGGCAGCAACCAGCATGGCCACCATCATGGGCGTCAGCAGTTTGCTGGCCATGGCTGCGCTGTGGTTCATTGTGCGGCCTCACACTGTGCCGAAAATTTAGCGACTGACCGGCAACGGTAAATCCTCCACGAGCTGCTTCACATCAGTCAACTCATCCCACCGCACCAAGCCGGTCACACTGCGCCCACGATCAAACGTCTCCAAACCCGGAGCCACACCAGCTTCAATCAAGTCAGCAAGCTCATGACCCTCACCCTGAATCGCCACCAACCCGTCCTCCCGATAGACAACGAGCCCAAACTCAAACCCCCGCCACCAGCCCGTCGTCAAAACACGCACGTACTGCTCAATTTCCTCGGCAGGAACCATCCGGCGAAATGTCGTCTTGCCGGAACGCTCGTTCCAAGAACCCTGATTGACCAACCAACCCGGAGGGACTGGACCGGAAGCACGGTATCGGACCCACACTTCATTGCCCTTCAAGTAGGTGTCGTAGAACTCGCCGTTCAACCTGACATAGCTCCCAGAGGACAGCATCCCGTTGGGGAGAACGTCGCACACTTCCAACACATCAGGGTCCGGTGCGCCCATCTGAGCCGGACTCAGCGGCGGCACTAGACGTAATTTAGCCAATCAAACTCAACACCCTTCTCCGCTCGCTGCACTTTGCGTGGTCGCCTCGGACGATGCCGTTCCAGCTGAAACCATCCGCCTTTAGGTAAGGACCATGCAGAGCTCGACGCCGGTTGTTCGGTTCGGCACTTAAGGCGTGGAGCTGCGCAGTTCCTCCGGCGACGGCGTCCTAGCAGTTGACTTCTACTCCGAGGTCACCAGTTCCTGAGCGAAACATTCCGGCAAATGCTCCGGATTGCGTGGGAAATGTACCGATCCACCGCATACTCACTCGGACCTGGCGCACCCATCTGCCAGACAGGTTCCTGATCGAAATTGTAAGTCGTCTCCCAACCATTACCCTCAGGAGTCGTGCATGAACCCGGCCGACGCCAAGAACAAAAAGGCCCCGGCACGTCAAGGACTTCCTTGATGTGACGGGGCTGAAAGCTCCTCTGACTGGACTTGAACCAGTAACCCTTCGATTAACAGTCGAATGCTCTGCCAATTGAGCTACAGAGGAATGAAGCAGATTAGATCCTAGCAGAAATACTCAGTTTAAATCAAAACCAACCATTTTTGCTTGCGCAACCAAATTCTTGTCTCCGGCCTCACAACAAGACCGGAGACAAAGAATGTCTTGGCTCCTCTGACTGGACTTGAACCAGTAACCCTTCGATTAACAGTCGAATGCTCTGCCAATTGAGCTACAGAGGATCGCGCAGGAACAACAATAACAAAGCCCGGGCAGGATGTGAAATCGAGCGTTTCTTCAGGCCCTAGCCGTCCCCGCGCAGCTGTCTGCGGGCAGTTTCCAGCTCCATCAGCTCGCGCTGCAGGAGCTGGTAGCTCTCGGGGTCAAGCGACGGATCCATGCGCTGCAAAGCACCCAACCGCTCCTCCTTGAGCCGGGTGATCTGCAGTTCAAAGAGTCTGCGCAAAATATCGCGGCAGTACCGCATCAGGGTGTCTTCTCGCGTTGCGGGCAAGGGGCTCAGCGCCAACTCGGCCACCAAGGATTCCAACTCCGGCGGAACATGTGAGCGCACGGCCGCCAACCACTGGGCTGACGCCACCTCGGACTCCCCCGCCGAGGCAATCCCGTGTTGCACAGCCTTGTACGCCGCAATCACGAACTCCGTGGCCGCAAAATGCTGCCAGTTCCCTGCCGTCAATAGCCCGGGATGCTGCAAGACCACCTCCAGCGCTTCCCGCTCCATGCGCCCCTGCGGGTCACGTGGATCTGGGCGCTCCACGGCAGGTTTGGCATCTGCAGTGTGCGACAACTCTGCCTGGCCGGGGGAAAACTGTGCCTCTCCCCCGCGGCCTGCCGATCCGCGCTGCTGCCCGACGTCGGAACGCCCCTGCTGCGCGTGGAGTTGCCCCTGTGTGTGGGCTGGCCCCTTGGCGTCCGGCTGGCTGTGGGCGCGACGCTCGGCACCCTTGACCGCCCGCAACACCTCATTGGGGTCGGCCATGCCCAGCCAGCCGGCCAGCTCCTGGCTGTACCCCATTCGGGTGGAGCCGTCACGGATGGCTGCCACGACGGGGGCCGATTCACGCAGGCCGCTCACCCGGCCCTCCACGGTGCTCAAATCAAACTTGGCCAGCGTGGTGCGGATGGCAAACTCAAACAAGGGCCTGCGTGAGCGGATCAAAGCATGAACGGCTTCGTCCCCCTTGCGCTGGCGAAGTTCGCAGGGGTCGGCTCCGCTTGGCTCCACCGCCACGAACGTCTGGGCCACAAAGCGTTGGTCCTCGTCAAAGGCCTTCAACGCCGCCTTCTGGCCGGCAGCGTCACCGTCGAAGGTAAACACCACCTCCCCGCCCGTGCCGTCGTCGGAGAGCAGGCGCCTGGCGACCTTGATATGGTCGGCACCAAACGCCGTTCCACAGGTGGCCACGGCCGTGTCCACGCCGGCCAGATGGCACGCCATCACGTCGGTGTAGCCCTCCACCACCACCAATTGGCGCTTGGTGGCGATGCTCTTCTTGGCAAGGTCAATCCCGTACAGCACCTGGGACTTCTTGTAGAGGCTGGTTTCCGGGGTGTTGAGATATTTAGGGCCCTGATCATCGTCAAAGAGCTTGCGGGCACCAAAACCCACCGTGTCACCGGCAATGTCGCGGATAGGCCAGATCAGCCTGCCGCGGAAACGGTCATAAATGCCGCGGTTTCCCTCGGAAAACATGCCTGTCAGCTTCAGTTCTTCCTGGGTGAAGCCCTTGGCTGAGAGGTGCTTGAGCAGGGCATCCCAGCCTTGTGGGGCAAAGCCAACGCCAAATCGTTGCGCGGCCTC
Organism: Arthrobacter sp. TMN-49; assembly: GCF_054511095.1. Classification (NCBI taxonomy): domain Bacteria; kingdom Bacillati; phylum Actinomycetota; class Actinomycetes; order Micrococcales; family Micrococcaceae; genus Arthrobacter; species Arthrobacter sp. TMN-49. The sequence goes on from NZ_JBTNDH010000012.1 coordinate 79,946, forward strand.
GCGGTCAAAGCCGCGCTCGGACAAGAACTGGCGGCCCGCCGCGGCGGCCGGTGTGAGCAGCTGCTCCCGGAAGAATTCTCCGGCGATCTTGTGCGCGTCAAGGAGCCGCTGGCGCCTGCCCACATCCTCGCGGCGCGGCCCCGTGCCACCGTCCTCATAGCGCAGCTCGTAGCCGATGCGGCCAGCCAATTTCTCCACCGCTTCGGAAAAGGAAATGTGATCCATCTTTTGAATGAAGGAAATCACATCGCCGCTCTCCTGGCAGCCAAAACAATGGAAATATCCCATTTGCGGGCGCACATGAAATGACGGGCTGCGCTCATCGTGAAAGGGGCACAATCCCTTATATGAGCCAATTCCGGCGGATTTTAGTGTGACGTAGGCGTCAACAATTTCCTTGAGGTCGGTGCGTGTGCGCACCTCATCAATGTCTTCTCGTTTAATTAGCCCAGCCACACCGTCAGTTTACGTGAGCGGCGGCCAAGGCCATACCTACAACAGTGTGCGCTCGGTCCCTACTAGCCGCTCGTGCAACGCCAGCGCCGATACATCCGTTAGTGAGGCAACCTGGTCGATAACCACCCGAAGCCGGGCATCGTCGTCGTCCGCGTCCCGCCAATCGGCGGCGAACATGGTCTCCAGGTGGGCGTCGCCTGTCGCGTTGAGCACTGCCACCAGCTCGCTGAGCACATCCTGTTGGCGCTGGTAGATGGGCTGGCGGTGGTCGGTGGTCATGACGAAAGTGGTGGCCAGGCCCTTCATGACAGCGATTTCCAGCGCCGTCTGGTGCGGCACCACCACGTCGGCTGCGTATCGGGCCAAACGGTGCGTCCCGTAGATGGCTTGGGTGGCGCCCACCGCGCTCTGGCAGAAGCGGCCAATCAGCTGACTCGTCATGTCCTTCAGGGCCGCCATGGACGCGCGGCTGCCGTCGGCGTGGCGCACCCACACATCCGTGGCCTCGAGCCGATGCAGCGCGGCGTCGATCTCGGCTGTGTCCACTGTGGGCAAATACCATTGCTGCGTGTAGCCCAGAACCCTGTTGCGCTGGTCCTGGTTGGCCAGCCACTTCAGCTGCACATGGCCGGCCACAATGGCGTCTTCAACATCATGAACCGAGTAGGAGATGTCATCGGATAGGTCCATGACCTGGGCCTCAATGCAGCTCTTGCCTTCCGGCGCACCGGCACGCAACCAGGCGAAGACCGGAAGATCGTCGGCGTAGGCACCAAACTTGCTGGTCCGCAGACCGTCGATCAGGGGCGCGTCCGCAGCAAGCCACGGATACTTGGACGCCGCGTCAAGGGAGGCCCGGCTCAGGTTTAGACCGGCCGAGCCGCCGGTGGAGGTGAGCACCTTTGACTCCAGTCGCGTCAACAGCCGCAGCGTCTGGGCGTTGCCTTCGAAACCGCCAATGGTGTGGGAAAGATCGTTCAGCACGGATTCGCCGTTGTGCCCAAAAGGCGGGTGGCCAAGGTCGTGCGCCAGGCAGGCAGTGTCAACGACGTCGGGGTCGCAGCCCAGGACGCGGCCAAGCTCGCGGCCAATCTGTGCCACTTCCAGGCTGTGGGTGAGCCGGGTGCGCACAAAGTCGTCAGTATCGGGGGCAACCACCTGCGTCTTCGCGCCGAGGCGGCGCAGCGCCGACGAATGCAGCACCCGTGCCCTGTCTCGCTCAAACACAGTGCGGAAACTGGTCTTCTGCGCTTCCTGCACCCACCGTTGTTGATCATGGGGCAAGTACACTGGCTGCAAATCGGAGGACATATCCCTAAGTTTAGGGCCAACGCCGCGGTGCTCGGGGACGTTGTGCACAGGCTGGTGGGCCCGGCCCGCCGCGAGTGTCAGAAATGCCGCCGTTTGACACAAATGCCATAGTTCGAACTGTGGCATTTGTGTCAAACGGTGGCATTTTTCGACGCAGCCAGAAGCTAGCCGCCGGAAACGTCCAATTCGGCACCCACGAGCTCAACTTTTTGCGAACCGCTCAACGTGCGCTCGTTGAGCCAGCCCTCCGGCAGGGCTGTGCGCTTGGGCGTGCCGGCCCGGCCGCGGGGACCTTCAGCGTCAACACCCGGGTACGGGGAGTCCATGTCGAGTTGGTCCAACAAGCCGCGCAGCACCTCAAGGGTGGGAACCGCCGACAGTTGCGCACGAAGCTCGCCGCCAACAACGTAGCCCTTGAAGTACCAGGCCATGTGCTTGCGGATGTCGCGCAGGGCCTTGTTCTCGTCGTCGAACGTGTCAACCAGGAGTTCGGCGTGGCGGTACACCGCAGCGGACACCTCCGCCAACCCGGGTTTGTGCCGGGTGTCGCTGCCTTCAAAGGCTGCCATCAAATCACCGAAAAGCCAGGGGCGCCCCTGGCAGCCGCGGCCCACCACCACGCCATCCACACCTGTCTGGCGGACCATGGCGACAGCATCTTCGGCGCTCCAAATATCACCATTGCCCAGCACGGGGATGTCCGGCAGGGCTTCGCGCAGCCGCGCAATGGCGTCCCAGTCCGCCTTGCCCGAGTAGAACTGGCTGGCTGTGCGGCCGTGGAGGGCGACCGCGGCAACACCTGAGTCCCGGGCAATCCGCCCGGCTTCCAAATAGGTCAGGTGGTCATCGTCGATGCCCTTGCGCATCTTGATGGTCAGCGGAATCTCGCCCTTGGCCGCCTCCCGGACAGCCGTCTGCACAATGGCGGTGAACAGATCGATCTTCCACGGCAATGCTGCGCCACCACCACGGCGGGTCACCTTGGCCACGGGGCAGCCAAAGTTCAAATCGATGTGGTCCGCGTGCTTTTCTTCGACCAGCATGCGCACGGCCTTGCCCACAGTTTCAGGGTCGACGCCGTACAGCTGGACGGAGCGAATCTTCTCATCCTCGTCGTGGCTGATCAGGCGCATTGACTCCGGGGTGCGCTCCACCAAGGCACGTGAGGTGACCATTTCGGAGACAAAAACACCACCACCGTGCTCGCGGCAGAGCCTGCGGAAGGCGGTGTTGGTGATCCCGGCCATGGGGGCAAGCACGACCGGGGTGTCCACGGTGATGTTGCCAAGCTTCAGGGGCGGGAGGTCCAGTTTGGTGTCGCTGGTGGGGATATCTGTAACAGTCACCGTTCAATTCTCTCAAATCCGTGCAAATTAAGCGCCCCACCCAATCAGGGCAGCCCAATCGGCAGCCGGCGGGCGGCCCAACGGGACACCCCGGACCCGTTCCGCCCAGGTGCCACCACAGGCACTCGCCCGGTTCGTGTGTGAACAAGTTCACCAGCTAGGGCTCTCCTTGAGGGTTCGCACCAACCCAAGAATCTTGCTAGACTGACTGGTCAGTACAAAGAATTGACCTTGATCGGTTCGGCCATGAAAGCAACGACCCGTCCGATCCAGATCCACTGGTGCTCACCAGATCCCAGCGGATGACCCAAAAACTGCTCCAAAGAAGGAACCACTGTGCAGATTCATGCCAACAATCTTGCGCTGTCAGCAGGCCGAGGCCCTGTTTACGGCCCACTCACCTTTGAACTCGACGGCGGCCTCAGCGTGCTCCGCGGCGACGCCGGAAGCGGACGGACATCGTTGCTGCTCACCCTGGCCGGACGCATGAGGCATCACGAAGGCAGTCTCCTGGTGGGAGGGTACGAACTCCCCCGCCAGCTGCGCGCCGTCCAAAAGCGCACCTCGGTGGTTGGCTTTGCCGGGATTGATGAGCTCGAAGAGTCGGTCACAGTGGGGGCAGCGCTGAAGGAACGCCTCGCGTGGCTGTCCCCCTGGTGGTCGGTGGTTCGTAAGCTCAACGACGTGGACGTGGCCGAGATCTGCGCCCCAAGCTTTGGTGGCGAGCCGATCCCCCACGCCAACACAGTCATCTGGGATTTGAGCGACACCCAAGCGTTCCTGCTCCGCATTGCCCTGGCCATGATGAGCAGCCCCAAAATCCTCTTCGTCGATGATCTGGAGCAGATTCGCAGCAGCGAATCCCGGGCTATCCTTTGGGACCGGCTGGCCTACCTTGCCGGGGAGCTGACGGACGTGGTGGTGTCAGCATCGTCCCTGGACGCCCAGCTGTGGGATCAACTGGACATTCAACCGAACGTGGTGGACCTCGGTGCCCACATAACCGCCCCCGCCGCGGATGTAGCGCCCGACACAGATCCAACAGCACAACAAGAACTGATCCAGGAGAGCGTCTAAATGTTTGCCTTTTTATCCTCCGGCACTGAACTGAGCCGGTTCAAGCGCGGCAAGATGCCCAAGATTGCCATTGCCGTGATGCTCTTCATTCCGCTGATTTACGGCGCCCTGTACCTGTGGGCCTTCCAAGCACCTGACAAGCACATGGACCAACTGCCCGTGGCCCTTGTCAATGAAGATGTGGGTGCCACCAATGGCGGCGAGTCCGTCGCCGCCGGCCAGGACCTGACCACGAAGTTGCTCGACGGCATGGACCTGTCATGGGAGCAAACTGACACAGCCGGCGCTGCGCAGGGCGTGGCAGATGGCAAGTACTACTTTGCCCTGACTATCCCCCGCGACTTCTCCGAAAAGGCTGTTTCGGTGGGCACCGACAAGCCCGCGCAAACCATGCTCGATGTGGAATTCAACGATGCCAACAACTTCCTGTCCAGCGTTCTGGGCAAGCAGGCCATGGCCCAGGTCCGTGACGCCGTCTCCGAACAGCTCGGCGAGCAGACCTCCTCGACCCTTTTGGTGGGATTGCACGACGCCGGAGCCGGGCTTCGTGCCGCCGCTGACGGTTCCGCCGACGTCACCAAGGGCCTTGGTACGGCCAAGGACGGTGCCGGCAAGTTGGTTGTTGGCATGAAGGAACTGTCCACCGGATCGGTGACCCTCAAGGACGGCGCAGTCCAGCTTTCCGACGGCGCCTCAGCCCTGTCCAACGGTGTCAGCTCGCTCGCTGGCGGCGCCGCAACGTTGAACACGGGAGCGTCGTCCCTTTCGACAGGGGCCAACTCGCTGGCAACAGGCATGGGGCAGCTGAACACCGGCGCCACACAGCTGGCTGCCGGCAGCAGCACCCTGACGGCCGGCACCGGGCAGCTGGCCGCCAGCTTGACCGGGTCCATCCCGGACGCGCAAAAGTTGGACAAGGGCGCGGCCACCTTGTCAGCAGGTGCCGAAACCTTGTCCTCGAGCGCAGCCACGCTTTCCGGATCCGCAACAACATTGGCCACCGGCGCCGATGGGGTGGCAGCCGGTGCTGCACAGACCTCCGCACAGTTGGCCAAACTGATTACCAGCGCCGAAAACATGCCGCCGGGAACACCTGCCAGCGCCTTGGTGGACAGCCTGAAGCAGTTGCAAGCCGAAGCCGCCACACCCGTGGCGGCAGGTGCAGGCCAGGTGGCGGCTGGTGCGCATGCACTCTCCTCCGATGGCACCACCCCCCTTGCCGCGGGCGCAGCCAAACTGTCCGCCGGTGCCACCGAGGTATCCCAGGGAGTCACAAAACTCTCCACAGGTGTCAGCGACGCAGCAGCGGGTGCCGACAAACTTGCCAAGGGTGCCGCCACGTTGAATACCGGTGCCGTCACCCTGTCCGAGGGTGTTGACAGCGCGGCAACGGGTTCCGCCGATGTCGCCGCAGGTGCTGTGAAGGTTTCCGGCGGTGCCGCAGCACTTTCCACTGGCGCCGGTACTGCCAAGGACGGCGCGGCCGCGTTGGCCAGCGGTGCCGGCACACTGAGTAAGGGCACCGCCGACCTGGCAACAGGAACCGGAACGCTCCTTGACGGCGGCACCTCGCTGTCCGCCGGCGCCGAGAAGCTGGCCGCAGGCAGCCAGCAGCTCACCGACAAACTCGATGACGGCGGTAAGGCTATCCCCAACGATTCCGCGCAGTTGCTGGAGCAAAAGTCCCAGGTTTTGGCAGCCCCCGTAGCCGTCAACGCAGAGTGGGCCAATGAGTCCAAGAGCTTTGGTGAGGGTTTTGCCCCGTTCTTCATTGCCCTGGCCACCTTCGTGGGCGCCTTGATTTCCTGGCTGTTGCTGCGCGCCCTGCCCACCAGGGCCCTGGCCGCCGGCGCGAACGGCTTGCGCAGCGTCCTGACAGGTCTGCTGCCTGCCTTGGCCATTGGGCTGGGACAGGTGCTGATCATGATGGCTGTCCTGTTGTGGGGCTTGGACCTGAAGCCGGTCTACCCCGTCGCCATGGCTGCCTTCATCTACCTGACTACTGTGGCGTTCCTTGCCCTGCAACAGATGTTCATCATCATTTTTGGTACAGCAACGGGCCGTGTGGTCAGTCTGGTGCTCCTGATGCTGCAGCTGAGCTCCTCGGGTGGAACATACCCGGTGGAGACCACTCCCGGCTTCTTCCAGGCCCTTCACCCGTTCATGCCCGCGACATATGTGGTGGATGGACTTAGGGAGCTGATGACGGGTGGCATAGACTCCCGGTTGTGGATCTCTGTGGCATTCCTTGCTGTCCTGACGGTGGCCTCGGTGGCCGTCAGCTCGTTCAGCGCGGGCCGCCAACGAGTCTTCTCCATCAAGCGCCTGCATCCTGAACTAGAGATGTAAACAACTGCGCCAGCCCTGGCCCATGCACCGCCCACTTTTAGCACCCTAAGGAATCCCCCGTGTCTCGCATCTCACCCACCAAACAGGCCATCTTGGCTGCCGCACTGGAACTGGGTGCGTTGCACGGGATTTCCGGGACCACCATGGAAGAGGTCGCCGAGCGGGCAGGCGTGGCCAAGGGCAGCGTCTATTACAACTTCTCCTCCAAGGACAAGCTTTTTGAGGAGTTGCTGACGGCCGGTGTCAGCACGCTGTCGGCAACGCTGCGCGCGGCCCGCCAACAAGCGGGTGGGTTTGGCGCCATCGAGGCCATGGTCACCCAGATGCTGACATTGATTGCCGAGAACCGAGCCCTGGCGAAGCTGATGGCTGCGGAAATTTTCCGCACCGACAGGGCCTGGCAGCACACGGTGAGTGCGTTGCGTCGTGAAGGCGTCTCGGAGATTGGCACGGCGCTAACCCCCCTGGTCCCGGCGGGCACGCCGGAGGCCACCCGGCTGTTGATGGCCGGCGGCATTTTCGGGGCAACCCTCATGGGCGGATTGGAATGGCTGTTGTTCACCCCCGAGACGGCAGTGGAGGAAGTTACCGCCGCCATTCTCTTCACCTATTCCGGCAAGCTTGCCGCGGGAGCCTGACCCCACCAGAAATCTATGTCGCAGTTCGCCGTCCCCGCGGAAAGCCCTTTTCGGCCAACAACTGCGACACAGATTTAAGGGGAAAACGACGGCGGGAGGTTACCTTGCAACTACAAGGTGACCTCCCGCCGTCGTACTTTTGGGTTACAGCCCCAGGATGCTGGTGGCGATCACAAAGTAAATGATCAGCCCGGCAGCATCAACAAACGTTGAAATGAACGGGTTGGAAAACACTGCCGGATCCGCCCTGACGGCCTTGCCCAGCAGCGGCATGAGCCCGCCAATGCTGGCCGCCATGGTGCATACGCCCAGCAATGTCAGGCCGATGACCAGGCCCATGGGCACGGTGAAGGCCAGTGATGCGATGACGAATCCCAGTGTTCCCAGCAGCAACCCCAGGAAGGCGCCCACGCGCACCTCGCGGGCAAAGACCTTCAGGACATCCTGCGGCCGCACATCCCCCAACGCCAGGGCACGGGTGATGGTGGTGGCCGCCTGGTTGCCGGTGTTCCCGCCCGTGCCGATCAGCAGGGGAATGAACAAGGAGAGCACCACTTGCTGTTCAAGGGTCGCCGCGAACGCCCCAATGACCTGCACCGTCAGCGTGGCACCCACTGCCAGCACCAAAAGCCACACAACCCTGGCCCGCACAATGGCGTTGACGGGGGTGGCCAGATACGGCCGGCGCAACGGTTCGGTGCCGCCCGAACGCGCCGCGTCCTCGGTTTCGGCGTCCTCAAGGATCCGCAAGGCATCGTCAACTGTCAGGATCCCGACAAGGCGCTCCTCGGCGTCGACAATCGGCAGCACCAACACCTTGGCATCGGCGCAATAACGCGCGGCCTCCTCTGCATTGTCTGCTGCCCGAAAGCTCAGCGGCTTCTTCATGACGTCGGCGATCAGCGCGGAGTCATCGGCGCGCAGGACGTCGCGCAGGGAGATCACGCCCACCAGGTGGCGGCCGGTGTCCGTGACGGGAATCGTGTAGATGCTCTCGGCCTCATCGAGTTGCGTGCGCACGCGGGCAAACGTCTCGGCGACGGTAAGGTGCGGATGTGTGGTGACAAACTCGGGGCTCATGTAGCGCCCCACGGCCCGCTGCGGGTAGCCCAGCACCGTGTTAGTCAGTGCCCGTTCCTTCTCATCAAGACCGGAGATCAATCGGTTGGCAACGGATGCCGGCAGCTCATCCATCAGGGCCACGCGGTCATCCGGGCTCAGCTGCTCAAAGACATCGGCAACGTCGGCTTCCTGCAACCCGGCGACCAGATCCGCCTGAACAGAGGCGTCCAGGCGCTCAAACACTTCCAGGGCCCGGCCCTTGGGCAGGGTGCGGTAGGCCACCGCACGGTCAATGGTGCTCAATCGTTCCAGCTGCTCCAGCGTTTCGGAGATGTTCAGTGGCGCCAGGGCCTGCGCCACGGCAGCGGGATTGTGCGCGCCCAGGCCCTTGCTCAGAAGCTCGGCGCTGTCGTCAAAGGTCTGGATGGGGTATTTGATCATGGTCCGGTTCCCTCCGGTGTGTGCACGTCAACAGGCCTCGGCGCGGGCCGTGGCTCGGTGCAAAAAATGGGTGTGTGGCGTCATGCGCTGAAAACCGCTACCGCACGAGATTGAGGCCGGCCAGGACAACTCACCTGATGCCCGAACCAGAAATTCGGGCGTCCCAGCCACGGCGCAACGGCACGATGCATCCGTGGCTCACTGCGGGTTTTGGGACTACTTAAGTGGTTGTTTCCCTCTGGCGCAGGCGAGGCTCGCGCGGTGCGGTAGATCGACTATGTCCGTCTTCCATGCGTGCGGCTCACCTCCATCTACACCGGGCCCAACCGGGCTAGTTGACTGCCCTTGCTGGGAATCGTGGAGAAACCGGGCACCCCCGTCATTATAGGTCACGTCGCGTAGCAAACACGAATCACGCGTGGTCGGCCGCCGACGCTAGCCGGGAAGGGATTGTATTCTTCGCGGCAGGCCCTAAGAATGGACTATGACTGTCACGGTGCGGGCCCTAGAAACAGCAGTTCCAGCCACTATTTTGATTCAGCCCCAAGCCAGGGACGTGTTTGCCGCCCAGCCGGGGCTGACCCGCCTGGGCCAACGCTTGGTGCGGACCTGCTTTGATGCGGCAGCCATTGACACCCGGCACACGGCGGTTGCCGAAATGAGTCTTGACTTCCACGGGCCTGATCCCATGTTTTACGACGGCGCCAGCGGACTGTTGCTCAACCCCTCCACGAAGGAACGCAACGACTTGTTCGCCACCGAAGCGACAGCCTTGTTCATTGAGGCCGCAGCCAAGGCCCTGGCTGCCTGCCGTGAGCTGTCCGCCCCCGATATCACCCACGTGGTGACTGTTTCCTGTACAGGGTTTTTCAACCCGGGCCCGGACTATAAAATTGTTCGTGCGCTGGGGCTCAGCCCTTCGGTGCAGCGCTACCATTTGGGGTTCATGGGGTGCTATGCAGCGTTCCCGGCCCTGCGGGCGGCCAAGGCGTTTTGTGAAGCAGATCCTGACGCCGTGGTGCTGGTTGTGTCGGTGGAACTGTGTTCGCTGCATGTGCGCACCTCCAACGACCCCGACACCATCATGGGCTCCTCCTTGTTCGCCGACGGTGCCGGCGCGGCCATCATCACCGCCCGGGAGCTGCCCTACTCCGGCCCGGTCATTGAACTGGACCATTTTGAAACCGTCCTGACACCTGTCGGTGAGGACTCCATGGCCTGGAACATTGGCGACCACGGCTTTGAAATGGTGCTCGACAGTTATGTGCCGCGCATCATTGATGACCACATTGTGGGCGCCCTGGAGCCGCTGCTGGCCAGCTCCCCCGCCCTGGCAGGACTCCGCTATGAGGATATTGCGCACTGGGCCATCCATCCCGGCGGCAGGAGCATCTTGGACAAGGTTCAAGCCAAGTTGGAACTCACCGAGGAACAACTCATCCCGGCCCGTGAAACACTGCGCAACTTTGGCAACATGAGCAGCGCAACGGTGTTGTTTGTGCTTAAACACATTCTGGAGCAACCGGCACGGCAGCGGCGGGAGAACATTTGTGGCATGGCCTTCGGCCCCGGGCTCACAGTGGAGACATCGCTGTTCACCAAAGTCTCGGAACCTCCTCGCGAACCGTTAGCCGCCGCAGGGAGCCAGTTTGAAGACGCACTCAGGGCCTAGGCCCACCGGTTTCCTGCGCACCCGTGACCTCACAGCGGTGGAGGAAATGGACAAGGCAGACTGCGATCTTGCCACACTGCACAGGACCTACGCCCAGTTTCCCCTCATCAACGCGGTGGTGTCCGGCTGGCGCAGCAGCTACCGGCACCGCATCCGCCCGCTCCTGTCCGCCTCGAGCAAAACAACCCTGCTGGACATCGGGTGCGGCGGCGGCGACGTGGCCCGCAGCCTGGCCCGCTGGGCGGCTCGGGACGGCTTGTGGCTGGAGGTGACAGCCATTGACCCGGATGCTCGTGCTCTTTCCTTTGCCCGGGCCCAGCCGGCAACGCCGCGCCTGCACTTTCGGCAGGCCCTCAGCGCCACCCTGGTCGCCGAAGGTGCCGTGTTCGACGTCGTCATTTCAAACCACATACTCCACCACCTCACCCCGGCACAGTTGCAGGACGTGCTGGCCGATTCCGCCCACTTGGCCACGGCCGCGGTGATCCACAGCGACATTGCCCGCAGCCCCGTGGCCTACGCCCTCTTCCGTGCCGGGACGCTGCCCTTCTTCCCGGGGTCCTTCATTCGGCGCGACGGGCTGACATCCATCAGGCGCAGTTACACGGCCGGGGAACTGCGCGCCCTGGCACCTCCGGGCTGGGTTGTCGGCGCCGAGCGGCCCTACCGGAACGTGCTGCGCTACACCCCGGCAGCAGTCGGTGGCCACCATGCTTGATGTGGTCATTGTGGGGGCCGGGCCGGTGGGCTTGCACCTGGGCGTACTCCTCCTCCAGGCTGGGCTCAGGGTGCGCATCCTTGAGCAACGCACCGAGCGCAGCGCCCATTCGCGCGCCATCGGCATCCACCCCCCTGGCATTGCCGCGCTGGCCGACGCCGGAATAGCCCCCGCCCTGCTCCGGGAGGGCGTGCAGATCACCCGAGGCGTGGCCCGCGCGGCGGGGAAGGTCGTGAGCGAACTACGCTTCGACCTCCTCGGCAACGACTACCCGTTCATCCTGTCCCTCCCCCAGGCCCGCACCGAGGCCCTGTTGGCGGCACGGGTGGCCGACCTTGACGCCGGGGCCCTGCGCCGTGGCCTCACGGTCACCTCCGTGCACGACGCCGGCGCAGCACTGACGCTGACGGCCTCCCCGAGCGCCGTGGCGGGCGTGGGCGGACCCGACGCCGCGAGCCAGTCGTTCACCGCCCGGCTGGTGGTGGGCGCCGACGGGGCACGGTCCACGCTCCGCCGGGAACTGGGCATCGCCACGCGGGGGCGCAACTACCCCGACACGTATTTGATGGGCGATTTTCCCGACACAGGCTCCGACGGCTCCACGGCCGTGCTGTATTTGGAACCGGGCGGCATTGTCGAGTCGTTCCCGCTGCCGGGCGGGGTGCGGCGCTGGGTGGTCCACACCGACACGCTCGAAAGCGGTGCCGGCCCCGCGGAGCTGGCCGGGCTCATCGCCGAACGCACCGGGGTGGTGGTGCCCGCCGAAGCCAACAGCATGCTCAGCGCCTTTGCCGTCAGGTCCCGGCTGGCGACCCGCATGGTGGCGGGCCGGGCAGCACTGATTGGGGACGCCGCCCACGAGATCAGCCCCATCGGGGGCCAAGGCATGAACCTGGGCTTGCAGGATGCAACAGCGCTGGCCCCCATCATCGTGGCAGCCCTGCGCGGCGAACGCACGGGGCTCCGGCTGGAGGCGTTTGAACGCTCACGCATGGCTGCGGCCGCCCAAGCCTCAGCCCAGGCGTGGCTGAACATGGCGCTGGGACGTCCCGCGCCGGCGTCGTTCCTTGAAAAACGGCACCAACTGCTCCGGGCAGCACTGCACACCCAGTGGTCCAGGGATGTGGTGGCGCGCCGTTTCAGCATGACGCCGTGGCGGGCAGGCCCGGGCACGAGTCGATGACGAGTTAGCCCGCAGCGGCTCGGCAGTCAGCTCACGGGCAATGCCTCCGGGGCGTCCGTCGTGACTTTTGCGGTGTCCCCGGTCTTGCCGAGATCGGCCCTGCGCCCTGTCGATTTCACCACTGCCACAGCGATAGCCGTGGTGACCGGAATGGCCAAGACCAGACCGATCGAGCCGACAAGGATCTGCACGACTTCCTCGGCCAGTTCGGCACTGGTCAAGGCGTTGAGCAGGGGCTGGTCATACAAGGAGACCATGAGCAGCACCGGCAGGGCGCCGCCAGCATAGGCGAAGGCGATGGTGTAGACGGTGGAGGCGATGTGGTCGCGCCCAATTCGCATGGCCGAAGTGAACAGTTCACGGGTGCTGGTGTGCGGGGCCAGCTCGTACAGCTCCCACACGGCCGAGGACTGGGTGATGGTCACGTCGTTGAGCACGCCAAGACCTGAAATGACAAGACCACACAGGATCATTCCGGACAGCGACATGCCCTGGGTCAGGCTCAACAGCTGATAGGAGTTGTGCCCGGCGCTGCCAGTCAGGGATGCCGCATCCACAGCCCAATAGGCCATTCCCGCGGTGACCCCGAGCCCAAACAGGGTTCCCAGCAAGGCCGTGGATGTTCGGGCCGAGAATCCGTGGGCAAAGTACAGCACCCCAAACATGATGGCCGAGGAACCCACCAACGCCACCAGCAGGGGAGGTTGTCCTTCGGCCAGGGCGGGCAGGATAAACCAGGCAAGCACGGCAAACGCCCCGCCAAGTCCGACGATGGCGCGCAGGCCACGCCATCTGGCCACGGCAATGACCACCACCACGTACAGCACGGCAAGGAGCCCCATCGGCAGGGTGCGGACAAAGTCCATGAAGACGTATTCCGTCCCCGGGTTCTCGGTGCCGGTGAGACCTGCGAGCCTGGACAGGTTCAGGAAACTGATCCTGTCACCGGCGTGCACCCCGCCGGCCTGGACAACGTCGGGGCTGACCACGACCGGCACATCGGCACCACCCTCCACGGCCGTGTAGGCGATGAAACAGCTGGCCGCCGGGGTGCCAGCAACACTGCCGGGACAATCCGCCGTGGCGGTGCGTTCGACCACACCGGTATCGATGCTGGCCCCCGGCGCCGCCGTGTACGGGTTCCCGGCAGCCGGTGCCTCACTGGCACCGCTGGGCCACATCATCGCCATGGCCACGAGTGTGAGCACGGCCAGCGGCGCCAGAATCCAGCTCAGCAGGACCACGGCCCGGCGGCGCGCGGCCTTTCGGCGGCGCAGCTCCGGCCGGCTCAGGAGAGTGTCGTCAGTTTCAGCGTGCGAATGAGAATGTCCCATGAGCCGTCATCAGTCCTTTAGCTTGTGTACGTCTGGACGTCTTTTTCCAGGATCTCAGCGAGCGTTCCCCGGGATCTGAGTGGCAGTTGTTGGACGCCAAACACCGAATTTCGATGAAATTGGTCCAACAACTGCTACACAGATCTGGAGGGCGGGGCGGGGATTACTCGCCGACCACCAGTGTTTCGGTGCCACGCACCTTGGCAGCACCCACGGCAATCATGGGGTTGACCACCGCCGCAAGGGCTTCCATGGAATCATCCAACTCCAACAGCACCGGGTACTGGTGGGTGATCAGGGCCAGCAGCTCGTACACGACCTGCACGGCTTCTTCGCGGCCCAGTGCGGGCTCGACACCGAGGAAAACCTCGGAGGCGCTGGCCGTTGCTGCTTCCTCGGTGCCGATGCTGCCCTGGGAATAGCTCAAGGCGAAGGCCTGAATTTTGCCCTTCTTGCTGGGCGCAACATCAGCCCCGAAGGCACTGGCCGGGTCGGCCCGCAGCACCAGGGCACCGTGAGCTCCCGTGAGGTCATCGAGGAACATGCGCTGCACGACGCCGGGGCTGAGCGGTCCCGTGGGATCCCACACGTTCACGGATTCGTAGTAGCGGCCCACCACATCGCTCAGCTCAACCGAGCCGGTGGCCAAGTCCTGAAGACGGGCGGTTGCCTCCGCCTCGGTGCCGCCACCAAAGCTGGGCAGCGCCAGTGCCCCGGGACCCACTTCAATGACCCTGTTGCGTTGGAGCACGCCCAGGCCCATGGCCTGGGCAAAAGCAGCGCCGGAGGTTTCCGGGGCCACCTTGCTACGCAACGCCGTCGTACCGACCAACCCGGCGGCAAGCGCGCCGTCGGTCTCACGACGCAACATGGTCAGCAAGGTCGCACCCACGCCTGCGCGGCGGTGGTCCTTGGCAACCTCAACATAGGCCCACAGGCGGGCCGGGTGAAGTTTCGTCGAGTACACAACACCGGCGGCCACGGGGATGCCCTGGTCCTCGGCGACGATGGTGCGCCGCCACGGATTTGCGTCCTGTTCCGGCGCCAACGCGGCACGGAACTGCCCGGCCGGGGCGGAGTCGGCGTCTCCCCAGATCTGCCGAAGCGTCAGGTCATCGCCGTCCTGCCACGGCCGGTACGTCAGTTCAGCCATGCTCAGGCACCCAGGAGGCGGGTAGCCAGATACGCCTGCACCTCATCCAGGGGCACGCGCTCCTGGCTCATGGTGTCGCGCTCACGGATGGTCACCGCATTGTCCTCGAGGGTTTCGAAGTCAATGGTGATGCAGAACGGTGTGCCGATCTCATCCTGGCGGCGGTAACGGCGGCCGATGGCGCCGGCGTCGTCGAAGTCGATGTTCCAGTGCTTGCGCAAGGTGTTGGCAAGCTCCTTGGCCTTCGGGGACAGCTCCTCGTTGCGGCTCAGCGGCAACACGGCGGCCTTGACGGGGGCCAGGCGCGGATCCAGCTTCAGGACTGTGCGCTTGTCCACGCCACCCTTGGCGTTGGGGGCCTCATCCTCAACGAATGCGTCCACTAAGAACGCCATCATTGAACGGGTCAGGCCGAAGGAAGGCTCAATAACGTAGGGGGTGAACCGCTCGCCCGTTGCCTGGTTGAAGTAGCTCAAATCGGTGCCGGAGCCCTTGGTGTGCGAGCCCAGGTCGTAGTCGGTGCGGTTGGCAACACCCATGAGCTCACCCCACTTGGAACCCTGGAAGCCGAAGTTGTACTCGAAGTCAATGGTGCCGGCGGAGTAGTGGGCGCGCTCGTCCTCGGGGACGTCAAAGCGGCGCATGTTCTCCGGGTTGATGCCCAAATCGATGAACCAATCCCAGCACAGCTCGACCCATTCCTTGAACCACTTCTCGGCGTCTTCGCCGGGCACAAAGAACTCGATTTCCATCTGCTCGAACTCACGGGTGCGGAAGATGAAGTTTCCGGGGGTGATCTCGTTGCGGAAGGCCTTGCCGATCTGGCCGATGCCGAACGGGGGCTTCTTGCGGGAGGTGGTGAGCACGTTGTTGAAGTTCACAAAGATGCCCTGCGCGGTTTCAGGGCGCATGTAGGCCATGCCGGCCTCACTGTCCACCGGGCCCAGGAACGTCTTCATCAGGCCGGAGAAGAGCTGCGGCTCGGTCCACTGGCCCTTGGTGCCACAATCGGGGCAGACAATGTCATCCATGCCGTTTTCCGGCTGGCGGCCCTTCTTGGCCTCAAAGGCTTCCAAGAGGTGGTCCTGGCGGTGGCGCTTGTGGCACTGGGTGCACTCGACCAGCGGGTCGGTGAACGTTGCCACGTGGCCTGAGGCTTCCCAGACTGCTTTGGGCAAGATGATGGAGGAGTCAAGGCCCACCATGTCCTCGCGTCCGCGCACAAAGGACTGCCACCATTCGCGCTTGATGTTTTCCTTCAGCTCAACACCGAGGGGGCCGTAATCCCAGGCCGACCGTGAACCGCCGTAAATCTCACCGGCCTGAAAAACAAAGCCGCGACGTTTCGCGAGTGAAATGACCTGGTCAAGCTTGGACTGAGGCGCCACTGTTTACTCCTAATAAATACGAGGCCGCTGGGTGCGGTCCGTCCCGGCCTCAAGCCTACCGTTCGGTAGCTGTTCGGCGAGAATTGAGGGGTGCCGCGCACGGCGTGCACCTCTCTGCGGCTCGCGGCGCAACCTGCCTCCGCGGCTCAGGCGCAACCTCGGCGCGGCTCAGGCGCAACCTCGGCGCGGCTCAGGCGAGCAGAACACAGGTGGGGCTGCCATAGTCCAACCATTGGACGACGTCGGCCCCGGGCAGGCCATCGGCGCCCAGTTCAAGGACTGCCACAGTGTTGGAGAGCTGGTTGGCCACGTAGATCTTGTGATGCCCCACAGCGAAGTGCCGCGGCCATTTGCCCCCACACCAGACCTCGCCCAAGAATCGTGGCGCGGCGGGTGCCGCCGTACTGCCTGCCTGCACGTCCAGGCCCGTCACATCCAACGTCACCAGGGTGTCCGGGCCTCGGACTGCAGCATACAATTTGCGCCCGTCCGAGGAGAGCTGGATGTGCGACGGGTAGAACTCCGGGGCTGCTTCTGATTCATCAGCTGCCGGCGCCAACGCGGTTTTAAACAGCCAATGCCAAAAGTAGTCGGCCTCGGCGGTTGCGCTGCTGGTGCGGCGCGGAGTCCTTTGCAGCACGTGCACACAACCGTCAAGTTCGCCAGCCACCAACAAAAAATCACCCTTGATGGCCACATGGCGGGGCCCTGTCCCCGGCGGCAGTTGTGCCGATCGCAGGAGAGTGTGATCTTCGCCCACCGCGGCGTACTCATCCACCCGGTCCGCCCCAAGGTCCGCCACCAGCACGCTCCCCCAGGGTGTGGGCGTCACTTGATGAGCGTGTGATTCGCCTTGGCGTTCCACCACCGGACCGCTGCCGGGGTGCGCCAAAACGTGGGGCGCTGTTGTGGCGCCGCCGAGCAAGCCATCGCGCGACAGCACGGACGCCGTGCCCGAGGAGTAGTTGGCCACCCACACATTGCCTTCGGCCAGGGCGACGTGGCAGGGATCGGCGCCCAGGGTTGGGGCCCGGCCGAGCAATTCCAGCGTGAGCGGATCAACGGCAACCACGTGTCCCTGCGTCCGTTCCTCGACGGCCAGCAGCAGCCCGCCACCTGCGCTGAGAAAGGAAGGATTTAGTACAGCCGCGCTTTTTCCTAGCTGTGGCCCCACAGTGCCATCGGCGAACATCTCAAACCGGGACAATCCCGGGCCGGCACCGTAGCCCTCTTCGGTGTAGCCGCTAACAAAAATGGCAGGTGTGGATGGCATGACTGATTCTCCCTATGAAATATGGCCTTGGCTCCAAGCTACCCGCCTGCACGGCGGCATCGCCATCATGCGGCACAATTAAGTCATGAGTTCACACGAGATCATTGACATCCCCATCCGCGACGACATGATCCGACTGGGACAGCTGCTAAAACTTGCCAGCTTGGTGGAGGACGGTGTGGAAGCTGCCGATCTCATCAAAGCCGGACTGGTGAAGGTCAATGGCGAGATCGACGAACGCCGGGGCCGCCAATTGCGCAACGGGGACACTGTCACTGTCAACGGCGAAACCGTCCGCATCACGGCAGGGCAGTAACCTCAGCTAGCCCCACAGTTCAGCGAGGTAGCCGGTGAGCGTCGAGAACGACTCCTTAAGGGGGCGGGTCTCGACGCTCACCGGCTACCTCGGCGGCTGGGGTTTTACTTCAGCGCCAAGACCTTGTACCGCAAGAATTCGCCCACATGGGAGATCTCCTGGGCATTGATGCCGTGGAAGATCCCGGTGTAGAGAACCTTTGTCAGTTGTACGTTGGCTCGCATCCACACATTCGTGGACTCAATGGCCGCCTCCGGAATGACGGGGTCGGCCTGGTCACGGCCCCAGAAAACTTCAGGCTTGATGGCAGCCACAGCCGCGTCGTCAAAGAACGCATCGCCCTGGTCATCAACCACAAAACCTGACAACCCCACGACCGCCGCATAGTCGGCCGGTTTGTGCCGCAACAGTGTTGTGGCCAGGCACATGCCCTGGGAGAAGCCCAACAAGCTCACCGAAGTGTGGTTGGCGCGGACAGTTTCAAGCCACTCCTCAACCACCGCCGCCGCCTGCTTCACAGCTACCACCGAATAGCTCAGGTCGTTGCGCAGCGGGAACCAGGCGTAGCCGGGACCGGTTTGCAGGGGGGCGCGCACTGACGCCACAGTGAATTCTGCTGGCAGCTGATCAGCCAGCGAAAAAAGGTCAGCCTCATCCGAACCGTAGCCGTGAAAAATGACCAGCAGGGGTGTTCCACTGCGCTCGGATTCGGGACGTGACCATAGGATTGTGGGAGTTTCGCTCATTCCCTCATCCTTCCATGAGGTGCCCCTTGCCCAAAAAGGAGGGGGTGGCGAAACCCGACGCCTAGGGGCAGGATGGGATGGTGAACGAATTTATGGCACCCAGTCAACCATCCGCGCAGCGCCACCCGTGGAACCGATATGTGGCCCTGGGCGACTCCTTTACCGAGGGAATTGGCGATCCCGAGCCGAGCAGCCCCGGCGGCTATCGCGGCTGGGCCGACAGGCTTGCCGAGGAACTCAGCCGCGATCATAAAGATTTCCGCTACGCGAATCTGGCAATTCGTGGCCGGCTCCTGGGCCAGATCCTGGGTGAGCAAGTCGCGCCGGCGCTGGAGCTCAAGCCGGACCTCATCAGCATCTCAGCCGGTGGCAACGATCTGATCCGGCCGGGCTCTGATCCCGATGCCCTGGCCGAATCACTGGATGCCGCCGTCGGAAAGATGAGCGCCGCCGGCGCCACCGTGCTGCTCTTTAATGGTCCCGACATCCGGGACACCCCCGTGCTGGGCATGGTGCGCGGGCGGGTGGCGATTTACAACGAGAACTTGCGCACCATCGCCGCCCGACATGACGCAGTGGTGGCCGATATGTGGTCCCTGCGCCAGTTGGCGGATTCACAGATGTGGGCCGATGACCGCCTACACTTTGCCCCGCTGGGGCACCACACCGTCACCATCATGGCGTTGAACGCTCTCAATGTCCCCCACGCGCTCGCACCGCAACACCCAAAACCGTTGCCGCCGCAGAGATGGCAGACGGCGCGGGCCGGGGACTTGGTGTGGGCCAGGGAATTCTTGTTTCCCTGGGTGCTGCGCAGGCTGCGCCACCAATCCTCCGGCGACGGCATCTCAGCCAAACGCCCCACCCCGGGCCCCGTCTTTGGCCCCGGCATGGGCGCAGGCTCTGACCTAGCCCGAGCCAAGGAGTAAACCGCCAACGGGCGCGTCACAACCCCAAGTGCACCCCGCAAAAGCATCTGGCCCGGCGGCAGGCGGACTAGGATGAGAAGAGGCGCTGGACTCAGCAGCCCATATGTAGAAGAGGTGCGTTGTGCCCATCATGGTCGAACCATTGGCGACAAGTACAGTTGCTGCCTCGTCCAGCAGCTCATCCGGCGTGCAGCCGGTGTTTATCTTGCTGATTGTGGGCGTCGTGCTCCTCAGTGCCTACCTCAGATCCGCCAGCCGCAAACGGCGCGCCGCCCGGGAGAACATCTACAATCCGCCCAGCCCCACAGGCCGGCCCGGCGTGGCCCACCAGCCAAGCAACGCCCCCTATGTTGGAACCTTGCTCAATGGTGTCCCGCTGCGCAACTACGACACCTCCCATGGCCACCAAACAACAAGTTTCGCCAATGAACGCATGAAGGCGGAGGCGGAGCTCAAGCTACAGCTCGATGCGCTGGACACCGCGCGCCGCAACGGCCAGGTCACAGCTGAGCAGTACGCCGTTCACCGTGAAGCGATTTTCAAGAAATTCTAGACATCCAGAGCTGACCCGCAGAAAACGGCGAAAATTGCGTCACAGACGCATATTTTCGCCGTTTTCTGCGGGTCAGTTCTGGGTGGTGCCGGCTAGTTCCTGAAGAAGGATTCTGACAACAGCTCCCCCACCACAGCCACCTCGGTGAGGAAGCCGTCATGACCTATGGCCGAGTCGATCCGGTGCACAGTCACCGAACCGGGCAGCGCCGCCGCCAACGCCTGCGACTGGGCGGGGAAGTACAGCCGGTCGCTCTCGACAGCTGCCAGTAGGAATTCAACCCCCGCGGTTGCCGCCAACGCCTGCGCCAGGGTGCCGCGTCCCCGGCCCACATCGTGGCTCATCAACGCCTCCGTGATGGCAATGTAGCTGTTGGCGTCAAAACGACCCACCAACTTGTGCGCCTGATGGTCGAGGTAGCTCTCCACCTGGTACCTGTTGCCAGCTGCCCCCGGAGCCCTCAAGCGGTCATGACTGATGGGGTCCTCACCGCCTTGAGCGTTGCGGCCAAACCGGGATTCCATCTCCGTTTCCGAACGATAGTTGATGTGGGCGATCCGCCGGGCCAGCCCCAATCCCTGGGTGGGTGCTGCGCCGTCGTAGTAGTCCCCGCCGGCAAAGTTGGGGTCCTGCCGGATGGCGAGGGTCTGCGCCTGGGCGAAGGCAATCTGTTCGGCCGTGCTCGCCGCGCAGGCAGCCACCACGGCGCACCGTTGTACCCGCTGCGGATAGCTGGCCGCCCACTCCAAGGCACGGGCTCCGCCCATGGAGCCGCCCACCACAGCATGCCACAACCGCACCCCGAGCAGGTCGGCCAGGCGCGCCTCGGCATGCACCGAGTCGCGAATGGTGACGAAGGGGAAACGGGAGCCGTAGGGCTTGCCGTCGCCGGCAATGCTGGAGGGGCCGGTGGTGCCGTAGCAGCCGCCGAGCATGTTCGCGCACACCACAAAGTACTTGTTGGTGTCGATGACTTCCCCTGGCCCGACCAGCCCTTCCCACCAGCCGTCTTCCTCGGATTCGCCGCGGCTCACATGAGTGCTGCCGGTCAACGCGTGCAGGATCAGTACGGCGTTGTCCGCGGCAGCGTTCAGCGTCCCCCAGCATTCAAAGGCCATGGTCACCGAGGGCAACGAGCCCCCGGCTTCCAGCGGCAGTGCGCCAATATCGAGTGAACGCAGCACCCCGCCGCCTTGCCCGACGGCCGCGGAGAACCCTGCACCCACGGGTGTGGCCGTCACCGGGGCAAACCCGGTGGCAACAACGCTTTCTTCTTCCGTGCGTCCCACGGCCATCACGCTTGTTTTGCTGCGCGGAATCCGGCTTCCAGGTCGGCAAGGATGTCTGCAATGTTCTCAATCCCCACCGAGAGACGAACCAGCCCGGGGCGCACGCCGGCCGCCGCTTGCTGCTCCGGTGAAAGCTGCGCATGAGTGGTCGACGCCGGGTGGATGACCAAGGAGCGCACGTCGCCAATGTTGGCCACATGGGAGTGCAGTTCCAGGCCGTCAACGAACCGCTTGCCAGCCTCGGCACCGCCCTTGATGTCGAAGGCGATGACGGCGCCGATGCCCTTGGGCCCGTACTTGCGCCCGCGCTCAAACCAGGGGCTGGAGGGGATGCCTGCGTAAGCCACGGCCTCCACGTTCTCATTCGTCTCAAGCCATTGCGCCACGGCAACTGCGTTGCTGACGTGGCGCTCCACGCGCAGGCTCAACGTCTCGATGCCCTGGGCGATGAGGAAGGCGTTGAACGGTGCAACAGCCGAACCAAGGTCGCGCAACAACTGCACCCTGGCCTTGAGGATGTAGGCCAGGTTGGCGCCCAGGGCGCTGCCCACACCCAAATCACGGGCATACACCAAGCCGTTGTACGTCTCATCGGGGGTATTGAAGCCGGGGAACTTCTCCGGGTTGGCGGCGAAGTCGAACGTGCCGCCGTCGACAATCACACCGGCGATGGCGCTGCCGTGGCCGCCCAAGTACTTGGTGGCGGAGTGGATGACAATGTCAGCACCCCATTCCAGCGGGCGGATCAGGTACGGGGTGGCCAGGGTGTTGTCCACCAACAGTGGCACGCCTGCCTCGTGGGCGATGGCGCTGATGTTTTCAAGGTCCAGCACGTCCTGGCGCGGGTTTGAAACGACTTCACCAAAGAACGCCTTGGTGTTGGGCCGGACGGCTGCGCGCCATTCATCCAAGTTGTCGGGGTCCGAGACGAAGGTGACCTCGATGCCGAGCTTTTTCAGGCTGTGGGCCAGCAGGTTGTAGGTGCCGCCGTAGATGCTGGGGCTGGAGACAATGTGGTCACCTGCTTCGGCCAGGTTCAAGATGGCAAAGGTGGTGGCAGCTTGGCCGGAGGCGAGCAGCAGTGCTGCCACGCCGCCTTCCAGGCTGGCAATGCGCTGTTCGACGGCGTCCTGGGTGGGGTTGCCGATGCGGGTGTAAATCGGCTCCAACTCCGCCAACGCGAAACGTGCGGCTGCACTCTCGGCGGAGGGGAAAACAAAGGATGTTGTCTGGTAGATCGGCAGGGCACGCGCACCTGTGGTGGCGTCCGGCTCCTGGCCTACGTGGATCTGACGGGTTTCAAATGACCATCCGTTGCTCATGGTTGAATTCCTTCACACTAGAGGCCTGCGCCAAAACCCTCCAACGCAGTGTGCGTGAAGGGGCTTAGACTCGATGGCCCGCGCTTGCACTGGAACCGGGCGGCTCAGTGCCAGGTCTTCACCCGGGGCACCCCACCGCGGAAGGAGGGTTGCCGGTCAGCGAGCCGGGGCTTGTCGCTGACACTCATGACCTACATCCAGTGTGGAAGATCCGTTCAGGCGCCGCAAGATTGTGACGAGTTTATGACCTTTGCCGAACATGTGCTTGAAATATGCGCCCATACGTGGAATTGGCTGAATTTATGGGCAATCCCGACGCCGTGGAGGGACCGATGATGCCGCCCTGAAGTTTTATAGCGGCAGTGTCTGTTCAGTT